>JBEBGB010000115.1:0-11739 GCA_040081675.1 Vicinamibacterales bacterium | reverse complement strand
ACATGGGATTCAACGACGGTCAGCACGTCGCCGGGACGAAGATCGACGTCGCCTTCATTGGCTCCTGCACCAACGGCCGGCTCTCCGATCTCGAGGAAGCCGCTCGCTTCGTGAAGGGTCGCCATGTCGCCTCGCACGTGCAGGCGCTTGTGGTGCCAGGCTCGCAGGAAATCCGGCGTCAGGCCGAAGCGAAGGGACTCCACGAGATCTTCACCAAGGCCGGTTTCGAGTGGCGCGGTGCGGGGTGCTCGATGTGCCTCGCGATGAACCCGGATCGACTCGAGGGCAACCAGGTCTGCGCCTCATCGTCGAACCGTAACTTCAAGGGACGTCAGGGAAGCCCGACCGGCCGCACGCTGCTCATGAGCCCCGTCATGGTGGCCGCAGCGGCAATTGCCGGCGAAGTCACTGACGTTCGTCACATGCTCGAGGAAGTGCACGCCTAGAGCTGGTTGCACCACGACCAAAATCTCTACCACAGAGGACACAGAGCGAAACCGAGAACACGGAGAATGCGAGCAAAATGAGCCGTGTCTTCCGTTCGTTCTCCGTGACCTCCGTGGTAGTGCTCTAATTTTGAAACGCACTCTAAGAACCAAGGACCACGTTGATATGGCACCTATCACTGCAGTCTCTGGTCGCGCGATTCCGCTGCGCGGCGACGATCTCGACACCGACCGCATCATGCCCGCGCGGTTCCTGATCGCGGTCACGTTCGAAGGACTCGAGAAGCACGTGTTCGAGGACGACCGCAAGTCGGACCCGACGCACGCGTTCAACAACGCGAAGTACGCTGGCGCTTCAATTCTGGTGGTGAACTCGAACTTTGGGTGTGGCTCGTCGCGCGAGCACGCGCCGCAAGGACTGGTGCGGTATGGCATCAGAGCCATCATCGGCGAGTCCTACTCCGAGATCTTCCTCGGCAACTCGTCGGTGCTGGGTCTGCCCTGCTTCACGGTCGACAAAGCGTCGATTGCTGCGCTGCAGACGTTGCTCGAAGGTGCGCCGGAGACTGTCGTCGACGTGCGCGTCGACACAGGCATCATCACGGCCGGTTCGTTGACGATTCAGGGCCACATGCCCTCGGGCATGCGCGACGCATTCGTCACCGACAAGTGGAATCCGACGGCCATGCTCCTGGCCGACTTCGGCCAGGTGCAAGGCGTCGCATCGAACTTGCCGTACGTATCGGGCTTCTGAGCTACTTCTTTTTCGTCACGAGCTTCTGCACGCGCCAGTTGATCAGCTCGCCGACGTAGATCTCGTTCTCCGACGGGCACGCGATCGCGTGGATCCAGCCGAACTCACCAAGATTTCGCCCTGGCTGCCCATACACGCCCAGCACCTTGCCGTCGAGGGCGACCTTGTAGATGCGGCTCGGGTACAGGTCTCCCACAAACAGCACCGGGTTCGCTCCCGGCGTCATGCACAGCGCGTCGGGGGCACCGGGTGCCTGCGAGCCGGTCTTGGCATTGGGCGTTTCCGCACCGTAGGTGATCTTGCCGCGCTTGGTGTCGACGGGCACGTCGATGATGAACTGGCGGAGAAACTTGCCTTCGGTGTCGAACACCTGGATGCGCCGGTTCCCTCGGTCCGCAACAAACACCTCGTCCTGGGGCGACACGGCCACGCCGTGTGGTGTATCGAACTGACCAGGGCCGTTGCCGAGAGAGCCCCAGCTCGCCACCCATTCGCCGCGCGCATTCGCTTTGCCCACGCGTGAGTTCACGTAGCCGTCCGAGAAGTACGAGTTGCCTTTCGAGTCCCACGCCACATCGGTCGGCTGGTTGAACACGTTGTCGCGGTGCACCGGCAGCGGGCTGCGCGGGTTGTTCTCAGCGGGAATGGTCACGTTGACGCCCGCGCGCTTCAGCAGTCCGGCAAGCGTCGAGGCGTAGTCTGGCGGCGTCATGAAGTGCGAGGCTTCGCCCTTGCGGCCGAACACCCACTCCACGTGGCCCTCGGGATTGAACTTCAGGATCATGTCCGAGCCCTTGTCGACGACCCAGATGTTGTCCTGCTTGTCGATGCGCACGGCATGCGCGTACGACCAGGCATAGAGGTTCTTGCCGATCTCGCGGACGAATTTACCGGTCTGATCGAATTCGAGCAGTTGCGCCGCCGTCGCCATGTACGACGGACCGGTGGAATTGCCGCGGGAGAAGACGAACACGTGGCCCCTGGAGTTGACGGCCACGCCGCCGATCTCTCCAAAGTGCACGTCGGCAGGCAGTTGGAAGAACTTGACCGATTCGAACGGAAGTTCGGGGACGGATTGGGCCGCGGCAGGTGCAGCGCACAGACCCGCAACGAGGCAGGACAAGAGAAAACGTTTCAAGGGATAGCCTCCGTAAGGAATGGACTCGACGGCGTGTGTCGCATCGATGCCGGCGCCTTGCTTTAACGCAAGCCTTCGCGCCAGGCAGGGGGAAGAGTACTGCGGCAGAGCGTATCAGTAAACCGTAAACGTGAATGGGCCAACTAGCGCTCTTCACGCGCAGCCGTCTCTCGCGCCACCTCGAGGAACGCATTCGCCGCATGCGAGCGATGCGCGCTGCGGCAGACCAGCGTCAGCTGGCGTTTGCGCGAGATTCCCTGCACTGGTACCGCCACGAGTCGACCGCTCGCAATCTCGGTGATCGCGCACCTTCGCGGCAGCAGTGCGACGCCCATTTTCAACTCAACCGCGCGCTTGATGCCGTCAAGGCTGGGCAGCGCAATCACCATGTTGAGCACGATGTGCTGCTCTTCGAACATCCGCAGCACACGTTCGCGTGCGGGCGACGGGTCGTTGTGCGCCACCACCGGCTCCCCTGCCACATCCGCCATCGTCACCTGCTTTCGCCTGGCGAATGGGTGCGTGGGCGGCATCAGCAGCACGAGTTCGTCGCTGCCGACCACTACTTCGAGCAAGCCTTCGAGCGCAGGGCGGAACGTGAGCGCGCCGAAATCGAGGCTCCCCTGTTGCACTTCCACGGCGATCTGACGGGCAGGCACGCGTCGGACGTCAATGACGATGTCCGGCACTTTCTCTCTGAATCGCCCCATCAGTGGCAGCAACGTATGGATGGCGGCTTCGTTCGCGCCGATGAGCACGCGTCCGCGTCGGAGATCGCGCAACTCGCGCATGGCAGACTCGGTCTCCTCGGCGAGACGCACGAGTCGTTGACCGTAGTTCTGCAACACGCGGCCGGCGTCGGTCAGCGTACCGGTCTTGGACGACCGGTCGAACAATTGCTCGCCCAAGTCGTCTTCCAGGCGCTTCACGGCCTGACTGACCGCGGGCTGCGTACGATGTACCTTCGCCGCGGCGCGCGAGAAACTCCGTTCCTCGGCCACAGTCAAAAAGGTCCGCAGCGCAGTGAGGTCCATCAGGCGAGGTCCATAAATTTATCTTATTGTAACGTAATAATTATCGCTTTGACTTCTAATCATCCGGCGACTACAACTGAACACCATGAGCAACGATTCCTCCAGAATTGTCGTCTTCGACACCACACTGCGCGACGGCGAACAGGCGCCAGGCTTCTCGATGGACGTGCCATCGAAGGTGACGATGGCCCGTGCGCTGGATGCCCTTGGGGTGGACATCATCGAGGCCGGCTTCCCGATTGCCTCGCCTGCCGACGCCGAAGCCACTCGTCAGGTGGCGCTCGAAGTGCGGCGTCCCGTGATCGCCGCGTTGGCGCGCTGTCGTCCCTTGGACATCGAAGAGGCCGCAAAGGCGCTCGAACCGGCCGCTCGCAAGCGCATCCACATTTTTCTGGCCACATCCGACCTGCACTTGCAGGCGAAGCTGCGCATCACGCGTGAGCAGTGCCTGGACGCGATCGTCCAGAGCGTGCGCCTCGCACGCAACTTCGTGGACGATGTCGAGTTTTCGGCGGAGGATGCGACGCGCAGCGACCACGACTTCCTGTGCCGGGTCGTCGAGGCTGCCATCGACGGCGGTGTCTCGACCATCAACCTTCCCGACACGGTCGGCTACGGTGTCCCCGACGAAACGCGCGACTTCTTCATGGAAATCATCGGTCGCGTTCCGAATGCCGACAAGGCGATCTTCAGTACCCACTGCCACGACGATCTGGGATTGGCCGTGGCCAACAGCCTTGCGGCGATTACCGGCGGAGTGCGTCAGATCGAGTGCACGATCAACGGCATCGGTGAACGCGCAGGCAATGCATCGCTCGAAGAACTCGTGATGGCGCTGCGCGTTCGCGCCGATCGGCTGCCGTTCGACACGGCAATCAACTCGCCGCTGCTCTATGAAGCGAGCCAGCTGCTGTCTCGCCTGACGGCAGAACCCGTGCAGTCGAACAAGGCCATCGTCGGCCGCAATGCCTTCGCGCACGAAGCCGGCATTCACCAGGACGGCATGATGAAGGATCCACGCACCTACGAGATCATGAAGCCTGCTGATGTCGGACAAAACCCCGAGCAACTCGTGCTCGGCCGGCACTCGGGCCGGCACGCCGTGGGACGCCGCGCCGAGCAACTCGGCCTGTCGTTGACAGCCGACGAGTTGGGACAGGTCTACCACGCTGTCGTGACCATGGGTGAGCACCGCAAGTCGATCGGCGACAACGACATTCGACGTATGGTCGAACGCGTGCGCTCCGGCCAGACCGCTGGGGTCACGAGCTGACGCGCGCCGCGACTCGAATTAGCAGACGACGCGACCGGGGCGGTAAATTGCCCTCGGGATCGAGCTTCAAACGACGGCCCTCGGGTTCGCCCGAGGGCCTCCCTGCCATTTCGATAGAATCTCTGAATGTTCCCGCTGCGCGACGTGATCCCGTCGCGGACCGCCCCAGTCGTCACCGTCACGATCATCATCCTGAACGCGGTGACGTGGTTCTTCGAGCTCTCCATGCCTCGGGAACAGCTGTCGACCTTCCTGCAGGCGTACGGCGTCGTACCCGCAGCGTTTGTCCCATCGACGCTTATCACGTCCATGTTCCTGCACGGCGGCTGGTCGCACGTCATCGGAAACATGTGGTACCTGTGGATCTTCGGCGACAACGTCGAAGACCGCATGGGTCACGGCCGGTTCATCGTGTTCTATCTGTTGTGCGGCATCACGGCGGCAGTCGGACAGATGTTGATCGATCCCAGCTCGCTGCTGCCGACCATCGGTGCCAGCGGCGCTATCGCTGGAGTCATGGGCGCCTATCTCGTGCTCTACCCGAAGTCGCGGGTGCTCACGCTCGTCACGCTCATCATCTTCTGGGAGATCATCGAGCTGCCGGCTGTCGCGCTACTCGGCGTCTGGTTCGTGATGCAGCTGGTGAACGCCGGCGCAGTGGCGGTGACCGCGAGCACCGGCGGTGGTGTGGCCTTCATGGCACACATCGCGGGTTTCGTGATGGGCGCGATCGCCATCTTCGTGTTCAAGCGGCGAGAGCCTGTTCCGTTGTGGAACTAGTGGGCCCCTCAGGCGATGGGCAGTCGGCGGTAGGCGATGGGCGGCGAAACTGAGCCTCCACATCTCAAACTCATTTCGAGACGATACTGCTTTTGCACGACTCACAGGCTGTCAGCGGTTCGTTGTGGGAGTGACGTCCCGCGCCTTCAGTGGCGGATTCGTTTGAGATCGGCGGTTACTTTCGCCGTCTGCGCTTCGCCGTCAATTGCCCGTGCGTAAGCAGCCGGGGTCAGCCCGCCGAGGCCTCTGCGTGCTCAATGCTGTACCTGGAGGGTAACTCACCACTCGTCAGGGCACTCCAGGCGCACATGGCATGGTGCTGAGCCGCGCGGCGCACCAACACGCGTATGAACTCGCACCGACCGGGAATGAACTCCTGGTTGGTTGGCGGTGGATGCTCATGTTGTGGAACAGACCGAAGGGACCTGGCGAAATTGGCTAAACCGCCTTCAGTGCGGCTCTCATAAGAACCGGGTCACCGGACGGATGAGTAGTGCTATCTTCGTCCGAACCACATTGCAGAGTTAGCCGGCATTCGCGGCGGCCGGTCGAAGCCTTAGCCATGGCCAACGTCAGCACTCTCGACAGCCGGGACCCATCCCGCAGTGTTCGCTTTGTGAAGTTCCTTCGCGAGGCGGTCGCGATCAAAACGAAGCGGATCCTCGAAGTCCAGAAGTATCCGAGCGTGGTGTGGTTCGCAGATCTCCCGAGCACACTGCACGAGGTCCGTTCGCCACTGATCACCGAAGGCTGGCCGGATTCCGATCCGCACTGGCTAAGGGTCGCACGTGTTCAGGAACCGGCCCGACCCGCTCCTCCAAGTGTTTGTCGGCCGTGGCTGGTATCGATGGACCTCGACTCCCCAACGGTGCCACCAGTTTTGAACGAGAGCTACGAGAGCCGCGACCTGAAGGGCGAGGCGATTCTGGGAGACGTGACGCCAGAAGCGCAGCAGGCATGGGACCACTACCTAGTCAACGAGTGGACTGCCTGGTCCCAGAAGGCCGTCGTTGCTAGACAGATGCGCCCCCTCTATCAGAGGTTGTTCTCTATTCATCAGCAGACGCACGGAGCGACCGACACATTCGACCTCTTTGTCGGCGTCGGCCTGTTCCACTCGAAGACCGACGCTGATCATCTCTACCGCCGCCACGTGCTGACATTCCCGGCAGAACTGACTATTGACGAACGAACTGGCATGCTCAGTCTTGGCCCATCCGCGGATTTCACCACGGCGCGCTTCGAAACGGATTTCATTCCGACGTCACAGCGAGCACGGCTGCAGGCGCAGATCGAGAAGCTGCAACCGGAACTGGAGGGCGTCGGTGCAAGCATCAGCGATCGGAAGACGCTCGACGATCTTCTGAGTCGCCTCATCACGCCGGTGAGCGCCACGACCAGTTACGTTCCCGACCTCGCGGTAGTCGATGCGCCGGCCAAGGGCTCCCTTCTATCGTTCGCGGCTGCGCTGGTGTTGCGTCCTCGCAGCACGCGCTCACTCGAAGCCTTGCTGGAGCGGATCGAGAAGGACACATCGGGCCCCGAGCCCCTCCAGTCGCTGAAGGACCTCCCGATACCGTGGCGCAAGATGGTCGAGGATGGAGACACGTGGGACGCCGCCTCTCTTGAGCGGGGCAGTCGGTCGTCGGCTACCGCGGCGGGCCGCATCTACTTTCCCCTTCCCAGCAACGAAGAGCAGTCGCGCATCGTGCAGAAAGCGGAAGGCACTCCGGGCGTGGTTGTACAGGGCCCACCGGGCACCGGCAAGAGCCACACGATCGCGAACCTGATCTCGCATTACTTGGCGATGGGACGTCGGGTCCTGGTCACGGCGCAATCCGCACCGGCGCTGGAGGTCCTCCGCGACAAGATGCCGAAGGATCTGCAGCAGCTCTGCGTCACGTTACTTGGCGACTCCCGCGTGAGCGACCGGACCCTCCGCCGCAGCGTCGATGGCATCCTGAGTCGCCAACAGGACTTCAGGCCGAAGGATTACGACGGGAAGATTCAGGCCGGTGAACAGCTGCTGACCGCGTCCGAAACACGCATCATCTCGCTCGAACGCACCCTGCACGATTCGCGTGCGACTGAAACAGAGATCAGAGAACCGATACCTGGATACCGCGGAACGCGGGCCAGCATCGCCCGGCAGCTGCGTACCGAGCGTTCGAGCTTCTCGTGGCTGCGCGATCGCATTCCCCACCACCTGGAGTGCCCCACCTTCGCCGAAGGATGGGAAGGCCTGGCGTCCTATCACGCATCACTGAGCGCGGAAGCCCGCGCGGGTCTCGCACGGCACCTGGCGCCGTTACCGTTTTCGAGCGATCTGGCACTCGATTCGGTCAGGAGAATTCTGTCGGCGAGGGCAGCGGTTGACGCCATCGTTCCGCTCAGCCACATCAGCGCAGTACCGGGTCAGATGCCGCCGGACGACCTGCAAGGCACCTTGCAGTGGCTGAATGCCCTCGCAGACGCGGAGGGACTAGAGGCAGAGGACGACCGGCCATGGGTAACGGAACTACGGAGGGTGCTCTTACGAGCCAAGCCTGCTTGGGATGCTCGCCTCCACGAGTGTCGGATGGCCCTCGAGCACTTGACCGAGACTGTGGTCAGCGCCACCGTCAAAGTGGACGTGAACGGTAGGACAACAACAGAAGCACGCCGTGATCTCGCCAAGCTCGAGGCGCATTACGCCAGTGGGGGATCGCGACGTACGTTTTGGGGCGGCAGGCCAGCGGTGGTTAAGGAGACTGACTGGGTTGAACAAGCGGTGTCCGTAGGTGGCGCCAACGTTCAAGCACCAGAGGACGTGAGCGCTGCGAGCCTGGCGCTCAAAGGTTGGGCCTTGCTCGACGGGGCTTGGGCGCCGTGGAGTGCCTGGCCCATCAACCGTCAGGGTTCTGCGCGGACCCAGATCGCTGTCTTGAAGAGCCGCGCCGAGCTCCTGACACGGCTATTGGATGTCGCATCGATAGGTTCGACCATCCGGATCGAATTACGCGAGTGGCTCACACACGGCCTCGAGGCCGGTGCGTCGTCGGCCCACCTCTTCGCATCGCTACGCCGCAGTCTGGCCGAAATCTCGTTGGTCTCCGCGCGGGCACATCGTGACGGTCTCATGGCGGACTGTCGACAAGCGATAGGCACGCGGAACCCAGCGCCAGCGATGTCTGCGATCCTCGACTCGCTCGAACGCGAGGACGCAAGCAGTCTCGTGCTGGCGTTTAGCGCACTCACGGAGGAGGCCACCCGGCGGGAACGCCATAAGACGTATACAGACTTTCTCAGCCGAGTCAGAAAGTCTGCGCCGTTGCTGGCTGACGACATCGTGGCCGCTGAGGGCACATCGGTGCTTCGACCCGCGTTTGTGAGCCTCACGCAGGCCTGGCAACATCGCCGCGCACAGGATTGGCTGGACACGATGCTGTCCGCCGAGCGTATCGAGGCCACGCATCGCGCGGTGCGGGAGGAGCGTCAACGCCAGCAGGAGATACTCGCGGAGCTCAGCTGCGACAAGGCGTGGTCCGCCGCACTGGCCAGAATCAACGACCTTCAGCGTGCAACGCTGACGGCATGGGCCAGAGCCGTGGCCGCGATCCCGCAGACCGGCAAGAGCATCTTCACGAAGCGGGCTCACGCCCAGCGCCTGCTCGCGGGGTGCCTCTCGTCGATTCCCGCTTGGGTTGTGTCGCTGAATCGCCTCTACGAGACTGTTGAACCAGTTCCCGGATTGTTCGACGTGGCTATCGTTGACGAGGCGTCGCAGTGCTGGATCGATTCACTCGTGCTGTTCTATCTCGCGAAGCAGGTCATCATCGTCGGCGACGACAAACAAATCTCGCCGACGGTCGTGGGTGTCGCCGATTCACAGATCGAGGATCTGGCGCGAACCTACCTGCCTGACTTCCAGTTCCGCTCCGGGTTTACGCTCACGTCTAGCCTGTTCGACCACGGGCGCACGTACCTCTCGGACGGCGTGCCGCTGCGGGAACACTTCCGCTGCGTGCCGGAGATCATCAGCTTCAGCAATCAGCTCTGCTACACCGGAAGCTTGATTCCGTTGCGCCAGGTCGCACGGAATCGACTCGAACCCTTGAAGCGGACCTATTTGCCAGATGGCCTGAGGACAGGAGACATCAACGACATTGAAGCGCGGGCCATCGTCGACACGATTGCCGCCTGCCATCACGACCCTGACTACGAAGATGCCGACTTCGGCGTGATCTGCCTACAAGGTGATCAGCAAGGCGAGCGCGTCGAGCAATTGCTCCTGGAGCAACTCGGACCCGAGGTCTTTGCCCGACGCCGGCTCCGTTCCGGCAATCCGTACGCATTTCAAGGCGACGAGCGAGATGTCATGTTTATCAGCATGGTGGTCGCCCCCAACCAGGCGCATCAGACGTTGACTTCCCCGATGTACGAGCAGCGCTTCAACGTCGCCATGAGTCGGGCCAGGGACCAGGCGTGGCTGTTCCACAGCGTCCAAGAGGACGACTTGGGACCAAAGTGCCTCCGCAGGCGCGTGTTGGACCACTTCAAGAACCCACCAGACCAGGCCATCGGCGGATCCACGCTGAATGCACCGCAGTTGCAATTGACAGCGGAGCGCGCCGACCGCACCACTGAGCGGGCGCCGACCCCATTCGATAGCTGGTTCGAAGTAGATGTGGCGTTGGCGCTCAACTCCCGAGGCTACACCGTCAGCGCTCAGGTTCGCGTCGCCACCAAGAAAATCGACCTTGTGGTCGAAGGAGACGAAGGAGTCAGGCTCGCCGTCGAGTGCGACGGCGATGCCTGGCACGGGGCTGAGCAGTACGACGCGGATCTTGCCCGTCAGCGTCAACTCGAGCGGGCCGGCTGGCGGTTCGTCCGCGTTCGTGAGTGCCTCTTTTACGCCGACGAAGCGCGTGCGATACAGGAAGTGGTCCAAGCCTGCGGAGAACTGGACATCGTTCCTGGAAGAGATCGAAGGCGATTGCCGACGACATCGACGGCAGTCCCAGCATGGGGCCAGGGGCGGCCATCGGCTGACACGGGCGCGCAACCCGACGCCTCCGTTGCGGCTGAGGCTCTCGTCTCCCTTGACTCCGACGAGGCGATTGAAGCGCCCGACATGGCCTCAGACGATCTCAGCGACGGCGACGATGGCGAGACCAGAGCGCGGAGCGTGGCAATCGATCGTGACTATCCGGACCCTCGAACCGCGCCAGTGGCAAACATCCGCGAGGCGGTGCTCGACGTCATTGCCAGTCACGGTCCGCTCACGAAACTCGCGATCTACGGTCACTACCGAGACGGCTGTCAACGAATCGAGCGTGCAGGCAAGAACGTTCGCCAGGCTCTTAACAGTGCGCTCGGGATCCTGGAGCGGATGGAGCGCGTCCAGTCGAGGGACGAGGGGCGGCGACGACTTGTCGGAGAGGTGGTGTATCGGTTGCCCGAACAGCGCTGGGTTCACCTGCGCCCTTCCGATAGCCGCGATCTGACCGAAGTGCCGCTGTCAGAACTCGCCGCCGCAATCCTCGACGAGGGAGCCGAGGAAGTCCGGCACGACGAGCAGGCATTGGAAAACATTCTGAAGGGCATCGCCCGCCGATACGGAGCGCTGCGATTCAGAGACCAGGCCCGGACACGTCTCACAGCTGCCGCTAATCTAGCCTTCGACTGCGAACGCCAGCAGACATTGGGCGGACTCCGATAGGCTTCACCGTTGCTATGCCATTCGGTGGTTTGAGGGTGGCCGCAGCATATGAGGCTTTCGACTGCTGACGGTTCACAACGACGCAGCGGTTCACATCATCGAGTCGTGTTCTCGAACTGGTGTCAACTCACCACAGCTTGAAGTCGGTGATTGGAAAACATGCTGGCTGGGAACCATTGACCTCGAAACTCCGGCCTTGACCGATAACGACCCGCACGAGCAGCGCGACCAATCTCACGATAGCTTGTGGGTACGCCGCCGCTCACGGTTTCGACTAGCGCAGTTACGGAATCGGTGTAGCGTGACGGCCCGACGTGCGAGCGCCGCGTGAGGTGTTCCGACAACCGACGCGCAAGGCCGGATCGAGGTCTGGGTGTCTGGGACCCAGGCCGAGCACCAGTGACGAGCCCTGGAGCGGCGGTTGACCGCGGTGTCGAGCCGGAGGGACGACGCGCTACACCGATCTCAGCAACGCTCTAGCGGTAATGTCCGGCACTCGAACACTCTCGCTCACGACTTGTTCTTCAGATCCCGGTCGATGCGCGCGAGTTCGAGCAGCAGCTTCTCGAGCGCCGCCTCGTAGTCCTCGGGCACCATCGTGTTCTTGCGTGCG
>JBEBGB010000646.1:0-3121 GCA_040081675.1 Vicinamibacterales bacterium | reverse complement strand
GAAGTAGAGTCCCGGCTCCACGGTAAACCCCGTGCCGGGCAGTAGACGCCGGTCATCGTGCGTTTCGTAGTCGTCCATGTGCACGCCGTTGCCGTGCACGTGCTCTCCCAGGCTGTGGCCGGTTCTGTGGAGGATCTGCGGCCCGTAGCCGGCCTCCTGCAGAACGGTTCGCGCGGCTCTGTCCACCTGCCAGCCCTGCAGCGGCTGATTGTCGCGCGCCGCCTCGGTGACCAGCGCAATCGCGGCATCGCGCGCGTTCGCGATGGCGCCGAATGCACGAGCCTGCACGTCTGGAACCTGGTGCCCGGTGAATCCCACCCAGGTGATGTCAGCAAACACCGAGCCAAGCTCCCGCCGTTTTCCCCAGAGGTCGAGCAGCAGCAGCTCATCGGCAACAATCGCGCGCGATCTCCCGGTCGTCGGGAGGTAGTGAGGATTGGCGGCGTTTGCGCCGACCGCCACCACGGGCGGCGAATCACTCACGAGCTCCTCCTCTTCGAACCATCCAACCATCTGCTGCTGCAGCGTGTACTCGTTCAACGGCATGCCGGCGCGTACCGCGGCGGCGGCCGCCGCGAATGCCCGATCCTTGATCCGGTAGAGCGCGTCGGATGCCGACCTGTGCGTTGCCAGCTGCGTTTCCGTCCATGCCGCCTCGAACCGCTGTACGAGATCGCCTGACGACACGATCGTGACGCCGCGACCGCGCACTGCCTCAGCCGTACCCGCATCAACGCGCGAGAGATAGGGGATGGCACACCCTGGCGAATACTCCATGGCAACCCGCTTCAGTCCCGAGAGCAGCGCGTCGAGCCCCGCGTCGAGCTGCTGGCGGCCCGCATATACCGTCTTCTCACCAGGCAGTCCGTCGAGGTTGTGACGCTCGATGGCGTGCACAAGTCCCCGAGGGTCACCGGTAGCCGGGATAAGGTAGTACCATCGCCGCGTGGTCATGTGCCCACCCCCGACCAGCCCGGCGAGGCCGGCGGCAATCGGGTTAGAGCCATGAAAGTCGTAGAGCAACCACCCGTCCAGGCCATCGTCGCAGAGCGTTCGCTGAATGGCGGCCACATCGAGGGGCATTGCCACTCCAGTATAGGTGTCTCGGTTCCTGACGGCCACTTGCACAGGTAAGGACGCCGAGCCGCTGGTGAAAGTCGGCGACCCTATAATCTAGATAATCTAGAGGACGGTCACCGCGTAGTATTTAGTGTCGGGACGCCCCATGAAGCCGAGCCTACTGCTTGCCGCTGCCTTCGCCGCTCTGGCCGCCGCCCTCGTCGCGGCCCAGCAGCCCGAGCCACAGACCTCCGACGCTCCGCCGGTCACGTTCCGTGTCGAAGTGAACTACGTCGAGGTCGATGCCATCGTGACCGACGCCCAGGGAAACCTCGTGAGAGATCTCACGAGGGATGACTTCGAGCTGCTCGAGGATCGGAGGGCGCAGACCATCACCGCCTTCTCACTCGTGGACATTCCGCTCGAACGGGAAGAGCGGCCGTTGTTCGCGTCGATGCCGATTGAACCGGACGTGCAGACCAATACGACGGGGGAAGGACGACTGTACCTGATCGTGCTCGACACGCTTCATACCGCGCCCTCAAACGTGCCCCGGGTCAAGTCCGCCGTGCGTCAGTTCATCGAGCGAAGTTTTGGCGAGAACGACGTGGCGGCCGTTGTGTTCACCGGCGGGCAAACCAGTGACTCACAGGACTTCACCAACAATCGGCGGCTGCTGCTGGCGGCAGTGGACCGGATGATCGGGATGAAATCCCCAGGGGCGACTCTGAGCCGGATCGAACAGATGAGCCCCGCTCGCCAGCAGGGCGACCCCGCGACCGACCCGTTCGAGTTTGAGCGAGCCTACTACGCGCGCAACGCCATGGAGCATATCCGTGCGCTGTCGAACTTCATGGCCTCGGTGCGCGGGCGGCGCAAGGCGATGCTGCTCGTCGGCGAAGGCGTGGAGTACGACTTTACCGACATCCTCGGCAGCAATCAGGCCACCGGGGTTCTCGAGACGGTCCGCGATGCGATCGGGGCGGCCACGCGCGCCAACGTGGCCATCTACGCTGTGGATCCGCGTGGTCTCACCAATCCCGATGCCGACCTCATTGTCAGCAGCAGTTCTCCGGGCGCCGACGATCCCTCGCTCGGCGATCTCGGCGCTCGGTCTATCGCCCGGGAATTCCGGCAGTCCCAGGAGAGCCTCCGGATGATGGCCGAGGATACCGGCGGCTTCGCCGTGCTCAATCAGAACGACTTTCAGAGTGCCTTCACGCGCATCGTCCGCGACAACAGCAGCTACTACGTGCTGGGGTACTATCCGACCAACGATCGCCGCGACGGCCGTTTCCGTGGCATCAGCGTTCGCGTGAAACGCCCTGGCCTTACGGTGCGGGCGCGCCGCGGCTATGTCGCACCGAGAGGACGGCCCGCCGGGGCGGCACCCACACCCGTTAACCCTTTGTCCGCGGCGGTGGGTGAGGCGATGGCCAGTCCGTTGCCGGTGCCGGGTATTCCCATGCGTCTGTTTGCCGGAGCGATCAAGGGAGAGGCGCCGAACGCTACCGTGGCGCTGTCGCTTGAACTCGGCGTCCAGGGGTTCTCGTTCGCCGAGGCGAACGGCACCTTCAACGATCGGCTGGAAGTGCGATTCACGGCCACCAACACCCTTGGGAAGCAGATTGGCAGCGGCGCCCACACGGTGAACGTCGCCTTGAAGCCTGAGACGTTCGCACGCGTACGGACGCGCGGACTGCGCGTGCTGGCGCAGATGGACCTGCCTCCGGGTCGCTACCAGGTTCGTATGGCCGCCGCCGAGAGCGGCGCAGGCAAATCCGGCAGCGTCATCGCTGACGTCGAGGTCCCTGACTTCTACAAGCAGCCATTGGCCATGAGCAGCCTGGCCCTCACCACGACATCGGCTGGCGAAACCCCCACGGTGAAGCCCAATGACCCGCTGGCCGCTTTACTGCCTGGGCCAGTCACGGCAACGCGCGAGTTCGATCGCGCGGATGCTCTCTCGGTGTTTGCGGAGTTTTACGAGAACCAGCGGAACGCGCCCGCGCACGTCATCAATATCGAGACAACGCTCCGCGCGCCCGAGAACGGGCGCATT
>JBEBGB010000114.1:0-11745 GCA_040081675.1 Vicinamibacterales bacterium | reverse complement strand
TCTCGCGACACCGAGCCCGCCGGGCAGCGTCGCCACGACCCGCGCAACCATCGACGCCGACTCCACCTGAATCGGTGCACTGGCCGACTGGGCGCGGTAGATGCGAGCGGTCCAGTATCGAGCGTAGGCCAGCTCGCTCATCTCGTACAGCGCGCGCAGTGCGCTCGCGCGCTCTTCACTGCCCTGAGCCGGCAGGACGACCGTGGCTGGGCGTCCCGGTGCCCAGTGATGCCGCTCATCGCGGAAGTAGGCCTGAACCTCCGGCAGGGTGAGGTTCGAGACGGGATTCTGGTCGTTGACAATGATGGCCGCCGGAGGTTCCGCCGATTGGCCTCGTGCAACGCCGGCCAGCAGAATCGCCCAGAGCAGCGTGACCGAGAAAACGCAGCGCACGTTGCCACGAACCAGGTCAGGCAGGCACGATGGGCACGTGCGCGCGGCAGTCATCAGAATCCGAAAGACAGGTTGGCCTGGACGGTGTTCGCCGTCTCGCCCTGAACGAAGCGGTGACGGGTGATCTCGACCTTGAGGGCTGCCATGTTGGCAACGTCCCACCGAAGGCCTGCGAGCGGACCGCGCTTCCACGACGCGTGCGCAAAGTACGGATCCTGATCATCTGGATCGATGAACTCGAATCGTGCGTAGGGTGTCAACAGACCGGACCGATATGACGCCTGGATGTAGCCGCCCTTCGATGTGAGCGTCTCGCCGCCCTTGCGTGCGTGGCGCAGGACGACACCCTCCGCCAGAAACTCCACCCGGGAGCCTTGATAAACGAAGGACGAACCGATCAGAAGCTCTCGAACCGCATCGGCTCCTGCCGGTGTCAGTCGGTCCCTGCGCACTGATACGCCAATGCTGGCATTCTTCGCCCGAATGGGTCGGGCCGAGAGAGCGAAGCCGACGGCCTTTGCGGCGTTGTCGTCGAGCGAGCCCTGGACGGGCTCAGACCCGTCTGGGCTCGACGCACGCCCGTTGCCGATCTCGGTTGTGTACTCCCACCTGGCTCCCAGCCGCGTCACACTGCCCGAGATGGAGACGCCCACATCGTGAACCGGAAGAATGCCGCCCTCATCTTCGAAGGCAAACAGCAGCGGCCGGCCGATCGTCGTCTGCATCAGCGAGCTGTGATGGTATGCAGTGTTGTAGTACCCGATCGCCGTGTGGTACCGGCCCACGCTCACGGCAAAGCTATCAAGAGGGGCGTAACGCAAGAGCAGCCGTTCCAGCTCCACCTTGGGTTCATTGCTCTGGTCGGCCTCGATGACAATTTCCGCGAGAAAGCTCACCTCGTCCGAGATGCGTGCGGTTGGGAAGAAGTCGAGTTGCCCGAGCGCAAAGGAACTGTTCCCAGGAGCGCCGGAGGTCTTCGTGGCAGACCACCCCGTGTCGCCGAAGCCACGGACGCTGACAGCGAGAGCGGGGGTGGGCATGATGTGCCCGGGTCCAGCCGGTTCCTGTTCGACCGCCGTCTCCGCGGCGGGTGTCTGAGCGGTAACCGTCGAGTGGAGGGGACCAAGAAGGAGGCCGCTGGCACAGGCTAGCGGACCCAGCCAGGCCGCACCGCGTCGACGCGGGCGAACCAGACGGTGCGATTGACCCGCGTCACAGACTGCGGAGTGTCCGGCGGAGGAGCGCATCGAAGTCACCGGCTTGTGTTATCGGTCGAGCGAGGCCCGCACGTGAGGCAAGAGTGGCCGGTCGGTGCTCGCGCAGCTGTCGGGTCAGTCTGATTTCAATATCAGCGAGTATCCGTCGCCCTCGACGGGGAGACGATCAAGCGCGGCGCACCGGTGTGTCGCTCCACACAACACCGCGCACGGTGCGGATCAGCACGTCCACCAGTTCGACGCGGCGCTGCCAGAGAATCCGCAGCGTGGACCATCGAAGATAGTGCCAGCGTGGCACGCTGAAGTAGCCCAGCGCGTAGAGCGAACTCACAGGCATGAAGGTCTCGGCGGCCTGGTCCTGCTGCCAGCCATACACCCGGAAACGAGCGGCGATATGGAGCGTAGAAAAGCCCCAGTCGGTCTCGACCACCCGCAGGAAGTGTTGCGCGCTCAGGCGATAGTACGGCACCGAGGGCGGCCCCTCGTGCCACTCCCAGCGACGCGCGGGCCAGTCCACGGTGACTGCAGATCCGATGTCGGGCAAGTGGAAGCCCACGCGACGCAGCCGGCGGAGCACAGGGCGCGGAATGACACGGCACATGTCGGCGAAACGGCGATCGGCGGCGGCACGAACGCGAGCGTCAAGATCCGCATCGGGCTCATGATTCGGCGCGACACGCGGCGGCAGCGATCGGGCCGCCTCGTAGGCCATGCGATGTCGGGGGTCGATCATGTGGCCGCCGGTATCGCTCCAGCCGTCGCCGGGATACCAGGCCACAGCGCTGTGGCTGCACGCAGCGACGGCCTCGGACGGTTGATACGAGAAACGGTTGATGTCGGCGTTTTCGGGGTGCGCGAAACGCACAAAGCTCGCGGTCGGCACGCTCCAACGCGCGCCGAACGCGCGGGACTGGTGCACGAACTGCTCCATGGAACCGCGCGCCGCGGCCCGCAGTTCCGTTTCCGTGAGACCGTCGAAACAGAACGGATACCCGTCTGCCGGCGAGAACTGTCCGAAGTAGAACGTTGGAGCCGGTGCACGGCGGCACAGGTCCCTGAGCAGCGCGCCTTCGATGCGACAGTCGTTCGCATTGAACAACGTGTACTCGCCAGCGCGAATGATTTGTGCCGAGTCGTCAGCGCGGCACGCGTGAAAACTGATGGACAGGCCAGGACCGAGCGTCACCCTCTCCAGGAGCGGCACCTCGCGCACATTTCGGGCACCGAGCCCGGCGAGCGTCCGCGCCATCACGCGAACCACCTGGCGCGGAACCAGGAACGCGAGATCGGGACCGAACCGTTCGATCAGCGCCTTGACGCTCGGGGGATGCAGGTGGTCGGAGTGGGCATGCGAGAAGGCCACGAAGTCTGGCCGCGCAAGCCCCTCGATCGTGTCCGGCACCTCGGGAAGCAGTGCCCAGGAACGGTCGTAGCAGGTGCCGAACAGCCACGGGTCGAGCAGCAGGCGCGTGCCCTCGTGGACGATTTCGAGGGCGGCATGGGAGAGCAGGCGAACCGACGTCATGGGCGGGTCACAGGAGAGACGGGAGATGACGCGCGGCACGCAGGGCCAGCGCCGCAATGGTCAACGACGGGTTGAGTACGGAGGCGGTCGTAAACACGCTGCTCCCCACCACTGCAAGGTTGGACACGTCGTGGCAGATCAGATTCGCGTCAACGACCGACGTCTCCGGCCTGGCTCCCATGCGGCACGTGCCGATCTGATGTCCGCAGTACAAGACACCGTCGTAGGCGGTGATGTCGGTCGCGCCAAACGCGTCGAGGATTCGGTGCATCACCTCGATGGCCCGGCGCCCGCCGGCACGTTCGTATTCGCTGGCCGCGTACGTCAGACGCGGCACCGGATCTCCCGCATCGTCGACAACGACAGGGTCGAGCCCGACGGTGTTCCGTGCATCCGGCAATGGCTCGGTGAACGC
This sequence comes from Vicinamibacterales bacterium, assembly GCA_040081675.1. GTDB lineage: Bacteria > Acidobacteriota > Vicinamibacteria > Vicinamibacterales > CAVVIG01 > CAVVIG01. The sequence goes on along the minus strand of JBEBGB010000114.1, from coordinate 8,195 downwards.
GTGGATGGTGGCAGTGCGGCCGAACTCGCTCGCCACTTCACGCGCGAGCGCGTCGCCCCATTGCCCGCTGTCGCGCGCCAGATCTTCGGGCCGCGGACCATGCGCGTTTGGAAACGCGAGCCGGAAGCCGGCAGATGCGCCGCGTGTGGCCGTGTTGCAGAACGCGTGGCTGTCCATCGTGTGGAACCCGATCTGATAGGGACGCATCCGGCGCGGGACTCGTCCGCTCACGGCCCACATCTGGTGCTCCATGAAGTGTCGGCCAACGAGGCCACTGCTGTTCCCGAGCCCGTGCGGAAAGCGCGACGATGTCGACAGCAATAGCAGGCGCGCGGTCTCGACGGCGTGCGCGCACAGCACGAACAGCCGTGCGGCGCGCACGACCTCACCACCGTCCGGGCCGCGACACACAATCGCCTCGACGTGGCCTGACGCGCCTACTTGGAGGCGCCGTACCCTGTGCTCCGTCAGTAGTTCGAGTCGGCCTGTGGCCTCCGCAGCCTGGACGTGCGTTTCGGCCGTGTACTGCGCGCTTATCGGACAGATCTGATGCGACGCACACGTGGCGTAGCCGTAGCACGGCGACCGATCCCGCCATCGAACGGTCCCGCGCGCAAACGGCGCGTGGTGGGTGCGAATGCCGAGACGTCCGCATGCCTCGGCCAGGCCGTGGTCGTCGGGTGCATAGGGGAATCCCTCGAGCGGATACGACGATGCCCGTGGCGCGGCGAAGGGATTGTCGGCGATACCAGACACACCGAGTTCGTGTTCCGCGGCGTCATAGAACGGGCCGAGATCGGCGTAGGTGATCGGCCAGTCCTCGCCCACTCCGTGTGTCTGTCGCAGTCGAAAGTCGGCTTCGACAAATCGCGGTGTGTACGCGGTCCAGTGCAGCGTCGTCCCGCCGACGCCCTTCACACGGAACTCGTTCAGCGGATAGGCAAGCGGTCCCGCGTTGGTGAAACGATCGCGCGATTCCGGACCGGCCCAGGGGAGCACGCCTTCGTCGAGCAGCCGACGAGTCGCGGCAAGGCGGTCGCCGCGTGGGAATCGCCGGCCCGCTTCGACCAACAGCACGCTGAGGCCCGATTCCGTCAGCGCGTGTGCGATGAGACCTCCGGCCAATCCGGCGCCAATCACGCAGACATCGGCGCGCTTTCTATCGAACGTCGCGGCCACCTAGGTGGGACTCTCGGCCGCGCCTGTGTAGGCCAACGGATGCGGCGCCGGCTCGCCGTACGCGCGGGGGTGTCCGGCGCGCCGCCATCCCTCGGGTGAGCGGTAGAACGCCGCGACGAGATCGCGGACCACGAGCTCGTGGAGTCGGCGCTCCGATTCGGCTTCGAGCAGGCGGGCACGCCAGCGTGCAAGCTGGTCGCGGCCCGCATATGACGGGAGGAGGCGTTCGAGCGTTGCCCGTTGCGCATCCGCAGAGCGAGCTATGAACGGTCCGCCACTCCGCTCGTCCAGCAGTGCGACCGCAGATCGATAGGCGGCGAGCGCACCAGGCGTCGTGCGGGTCCGCGCGTCGACGTAAGCGGCCGCGAAGGCCTCGCCATGATCGGCGGCGCCTGGCAGCACCAAGGCCGCCAGAGCCAGGAGCGTCGCCCGTTCATGCGGCGCGAGCACACCGGTGGGAGCTGACGCGTCCAGTGGGTCGGACTTATGGAGCCAACGCCTTACAGCCAGGCCTGTCGACCGCGCCGCGCCGAGTTTCACGATCGCGAACCCTGTGCTTCCGGCCGCGATGGTGGCGAGCAGGAGAGCGCGACGACGCGTCACAGGCTCGATTATACGACGGTAGAGCTAGCCGGACGATCTCGACCGATCACCCGCCCGAACCCCTGGCGACGACCCTTGCGGTGCTGTTGATCGATTTGTCGCGGATGTCGTCGTGCTTGCATTCGCCGGCACCCGGACTACGTCGACAGCACGGATCCGGAGAGTGCGGTTACCAGAGGCACGATGCCGTTCTCGACGTACTCACAAGCGGGGCGCCCCAGCAAGTAGCCCTGCAGGTAGGTGCAGCCCACCTCGCGAGCTGCCTGCAGATCGTCGCGATCTTCGATACCTTCAGCAACGGTGGCAATGCCGAAGCTGCCGCAGACCGCGGCGATGGAACTGACAAGTTGCCGTTTGGCCGGTGATGCGTGCATGCCGCTCGTCAGTTCGCGGTCGAACTTGACGAAGTCCGGCAGCAGCGACGTGAACGTCGTCAAGCCTGAGTAACCCGAGCCCATGTCGTCGATGGCGACGCGATAGCCGATGTCTCGAAGTGCACGCACGCGACCCGCCAAGTCGTCAATCTCGGCCAGCGAGCCTCGTTCGGTAATCTCGAGGACGACCGCCTGCGCATAGGGTGCGAGCGGATCCCGACTCGTGTAGATCTGCGGATCGAGTAACGCGCACGGATGCAGATTCACGAAGACCGATGTCGACGCGGGACGCGACGGGATGAGGCGGGACACTGCTGTTCTGATCGCCCGGTCGACTTCCCAGATGCGATTGTCGTGCTCGGCCGCGGCCAGCACGTCGGCCACACCGGCGGAGAACCGTGGTGGCAACCGCAGGAGCGCCTCATGGGCCAGCAACTGACCGGCAGCCGAAAAGATGGGCTGCATGTGAAACAGGAAATGGTCGATGACCTCGTCCAGGTCGAGCGCCACGCTCGAGGGGGATCGATGGAACCGGTGCATCGCTTGTGCTTCGATACCTTGCTCGACCGCCAGGGTGAGATCGGAAGGCGTGCACGGCTTCAGGAGGTACCGGAACAGGCCGGCCTGATTCACCGCGCGCGCTATGACCTGCGGGTTGGCAGATCCGCTGAGCACGATACGGACCGTACCAGGATGGCGGCGCTGCACCTCCGTCAGGAACGCGGTGCCGCCCATATCGGGCATATGCTCGTCGCTGACGACGACCGACACGGTGTCGTTGTCCAGACACTCCAGACCCTCGCGCGCGCTGCGGGCGGTGAGCACGCGGAACGCGCGATGGCGCAGCGTGACTGCGATCCCCGCGAGCACCTGGGCGTCATCGTCGACGAATAGCACGCTTGGTGCCACGGTCGTCACTGGAGGTGGCTCCGCAGAGTCACGCGTACCGGCTCGCTGACCATGGCGGGGCCGACGTCAAGGATGCGCTCGATCAGGCGCTCGGTGACTTCGTCGCTGCCCGACCAGGACCGAGCCCGACACGAGATGGCGAAGAGGCGATATTCGTGGCTGCCGGGCAACATACCTTCCCATAAGACAATCGGCCGTACGAGGGAAAGGTTTAACGTGATCACGGCCTTCGCGGTCATTGACACGCGACCGCGTGCTGTCACAATCCGGCGTGGCAGACGTGCCCGGCTCGCGTTCGAGCTCCTGCGCGTCGAAGGAGCACGATGTCACCGAGACGCAGCATCTTCTGGGTATTGGCCGGGATCGTCGCCACCGGGACCGCCGTCGGCGCCCTGCAAACGGCGGCGACCGGCACCCGCCGGGAGCCGCAGTTCGACAACGACCACGTCCGGGTCTGGAAGTCGACCATTCTTCCCGATCAGCCGCTCTCGCTCCACCGTCATGATCACGGTCGCACCGTCGTCGTCCTCGAGGGCGGCACCCTCGATGTCGTGAACGCGACGGGCCAGACGCAGACACGGCTGAACTGGGAAACCGGCAAGGCCTATTGGCTCGACGCGGACCCGCCAGGTCAGCAGCATGCAGATGTCAATCGCGGCACGAAGCCGATCGCGGTCATGGTCGTCGAGATGCGCCGGTGAGGTCGCGCCGATGATGCGTCGTCGTCTCGCGATGTCGGTCGGATGCCTCGCTATTGTCCTGGTCCTTACGTCGACGCTGGTCGGGCAAAGCGCTCGCCCTGCCGGTACGGCCCCACTGCTCCTCGACGTGACGGAGCGATCCATCGAGGAGCTGCAGGACGCCATGCGCGCAGGTCGTGTGACGTCGCGCCAGCTCGTCGACCTGTATCTCGAACGCATCGACGCGTACGACAAGCGTGGGCCGGCCTTGAACGCGATCGTGTCGATCAATCCGCGAGCACAGGAGTCGGCGGCTGCGCTCGACGCCGAGCGTGCCAGCCGCGGGCCTCGCGGTCCCCTGCACGGCATTCCCGTGGTCGTCAAAGACAACTACGAAACCATTGAGATGCCGACGTCGGCCGGGTCGATCGCCCTCGCCAGTTTTCACCCCAACCGCGACGCCTACATGGTCGCGCGATTGAAGGCTGCGGGTGCGGTCATCCTCGCCAAGACCAACATGCACGAGCTCGCTGCCGGCATCGTCACGGTTGGTTCCCGATTTGGACAGACGAAGAACCCGTACGACCTCGATCGGAATCCCGGCGGCTCGAGCAGTGGCACCGGCGCTGCGGTGGCCTCGAGTTTTGCGGCAGCCGGCATGGGCAGCGACACGTGCGGTTCCATTCGCATCCCCTCGTCGCACAACAATCTCGTCGGCTTGCGCGGCACACAAGGGCTCTCCAGCCGGACGGGCATCGTGCCGCTGTCGAGCACGCAGGACATCGGCGGGCCGCTGGCACGAAGCATCACGGATTTGGCCATCATGCTCGATGCGACTGTCGGCCCGGATGCCTCCGATCCGACGACCACGATCAGCGAAGGGCACGGCCCGAGGTCCTATCGGGCATCGCTCGGCGACGCAACGCTGAAGGGCGCGCGCATCGGAATTGTCCGGAGCCTCTTTGGCGGAGAGGCCGACGACCGTGAGGTCGCCGGCCTCGTCCAGAAGGCAGTCGACGAGATCAAGAAGGCTGGCGCCGATACGATCGATGTCGTCGTGCCGGGCCTCGACGATCTTCTGCGGGACGGCTCGATGATCGATGCTGACTTCAAGTTCGATCTGGCTGATTACCTGGCGAAGGCCGACAACCCGCCGGTCCACTCGCTTGGCGAGATCCTCGAGCGCGGCTTGTTTCATTCGGCGCTCGAGGCGACGTTCCGGGGGCGCAATGCCGTCACCGCTCGGGACACGGATGCGTCGCGGCGCGCGCGGATCAAGCGCTTAGCGCTACGTCAGGCGCTCGAGTCTGTTCTGGCCGAGCACCGAGTGACAGCGCTTCTCTATCCCACCTTGCGGCGCAAGCCGGCACGTATCGGAGATCCGCAGCTCGCCTCGAACTGCCAGGTGAGCGCGCACTCCGGACTGCCCGCGCTCGGCATTCCTGCCAGTTTCACGACCGATGACCTGCCAATCGGCATGGACCTGCTCGGTGGCGCGTTCGCGGAACAGGATCTGCTGAGACTTGGCTACGCCATCGAACAACAGCTGAAGCTTCGTCGCGCACCATTCAGCGTTCCGGTTCTCGAGAGCGGAAAGCCGCCGGCGGCCCGAACGGCCATCGCGAGATTTCGCCAGTCGGGCCCGGCCGACGCGTCGCGCGTGGGCACCCGAAGTGCCGGCGACACTGTCATCAACTTCAGCTATGAACTCCTCACATCGCGCCTGTCGTACGCAATGACGATGAGCGACGCCGACCGCGAGCGCCTGAGCGCTGTGTGGATTCACGCGGGTACGATGGAGAAAGCTGGCGCCGCACGGCACCAACTGCTCGGCAGCGGAGTGCCGCCACCAGGAGCTGTGACCCTCTCTGCCGCCGATCGGAGAGACCTTGCTGCCGGGCACCTGCTGACGCGCTTCTACATCAAGGACGGGCGCGGCACCGCCGTCGACGTGCCCCTGATCTTCGGCCCGGAAGCGACATCGCTGACAGGCACTCCGCTCTACGCGCCGCAAACGCTCGCGAATAAACAGAAGCTCGAGACCGATCTCGACGAGGCGCAGGCCGCACTCGCCGCGCGTCTAGACGATCCAGACGCGCTCATCTGGGTCGGCCGACGGTACGGATACCTCTGGCGGTTCCAGGAGTCGATTGCCGCCTTCACGAGAGGCATCGACCGATGGCCGGAGAATCCGCGGTTCTACCGGCATCGCGGTCACCGGTACCTCACGATCCGACAGTTCGCGAAGGCGCAGGCGGACTTCGAGCGCGCAGCGCGTCTCGTCAAGGGTCAGCCGGACGAGATCGAGCCCGACGGGGCACCGAATGCGGCGGGTCGGCCGCGCAGCACGCTGCAGTTCAACATCTGGTACCACCTCGGACTCGCGCGGTACCTGCAGGGCAACTTCCAGGGCGCCTACGATGCCTACGTCGAGTGCATGAAGGTGTCGACCAACGACGACTCGATTGCGGCGACGACGGACTGGATGTGGATGGCGTTGATGCGTCTGAATCGCAGGGCGGACGCGGCGCGACTGCTGGACCGCATTACGCCGAACATGGAGATTCTCGAGAACCAGTCCTATCACCGGCGGCTGCTGATGTACAAGGGGCTCCACAAGCCGGAAGAACTGCTCGACACCGCGAAGGCCGACGACACGACCATTGCGACGCAGGGCTACGGTGTCGGGAACTACTACCTGGTCACAGGCAACCGATCGCGAGCTCGCGAGATCTTCCGCACGGTCGTCACTGGCGGCGGATGGAACGCATTCGGGTTCATCGCGGCCGAAGCGGACCTGCTGCGGATGAAATAGCGGTCTGGCGTCGTTCGGTAATACTAGTGGCCGGACATGTTGTTCGAGCCCGGCGCCCGCATCGGTCGGTACGAAGTAATGGCCTCGCTCGGAGCGGGCAGCATGGGCGAAGTCTATCGGGCTCGCGACCCACAGCTCGACCGCGAAGTGGCCATCAAGGTCCTGCCATCGAGCCGATCGATCGACTCCGATGTGATTGCCCGGTTCGAACTCGAAGCCCGCGCCGCCGCGGCCCTCAACCATCCGAACATCCTCGCCGTGTTCGATGTGGGCGAGCACGACTCCGTGCACTTCATCGTCTCGGAACTGCTCGAGGGGCAGACGCTGCGTGAATATCTGTCGAGGCGCCGGCTCTCGCCGCTGCAGACCATCGACCTCGGACTGCAGATCGCGCGCGGACTCGAGGCTGCGCATGCCAAGGGCATTGTTCACCGCGATCTCAAACCCGAGAACGTCCTCGTGGCGCCGAACGGACGCCTGAAAATCCTCGACTTCGGTCTGGCCAAGCTCGCCGCGTCGCGGCGGCTCACGGTGTCCGACACGGCCACGACGATCCTCACCACTCCCGGGATGATCCTCGGCACGGTAGGCTACATGGCGCCCGAACAGGTCCGGGGCCAGGCCACCGACCACCGTGCCGACATCTTCGCGCTCGGCGCCATTCTCTACGAGATGGCTGGCGGCACGCGTGCGTTCACCGGCGAGACGCCTGCCGATGTGATGACCGCCATCCTGAAGGACCAGGCGCCCCCTTTGCCGCCCGGTGCGCATGTGCCCGTAGCGCTCGAACGCGTCATCATGCGTTGTCTCGACAAGAACCCGATGGCGCGGTTCCAGTCGGCGAGCGACCTGGTGTTTGGGCTGGAAGGGCTGGCGTCAGGGTCGGGGCTCTCCGAAAAAGCGAGCGCCCGCGCGTGGAGCGGGCTCCGTCGCCTGCCGGTGGCATGGGCAACGGCGGCCGTGTTCGCCGCACTCGCAGGGGTGATGGCGCTCCGGCTCGTGACCCATCGCGGAGACGGCGATGCCGACACACTGTTCCGCAGTTCCATTCTGCCGCCGGAACATGTGACGTTCTCGACGGCGTCACCGGCCGGCGGACTCGCGCTGTCGCCCGATGGCCGTCGACTCGTGTTCACCGCACAGGAAGCCGATGGACCGGTGATGTTGTGGGTGCGGTCGCTCGATGGGATGACCGCACAACTGCTCACTGGGACCGAAGGCGCCTTCTATCCATTCTGGTCGCCCGACGGCCAGACGGTAGCTTTCTTCGCCGGCGGTCAGCTGAAGAAGATCGATGTTGCAGGCGGTTCACCGGTGACGCTGTGCGATACGCCTCGTCCGAGCATCCTGGCAGCAGGCGGCGCGTGGAGTGCGGACGGCGTCATTCTGTTCGCCCAGGCGACGTCGAACATCTATCGAGTGGCGGCTCTTGGAGGGACACCGGTGCCGGCGACCGCGCTCGACGCGCAGGCTGGCGAAACACAGCACTGGGCGCCATTCTTCCTGCCAGACGGAAAGCACTTCCTCTACTTCGCGGTCGGGAGCAAGGATCGCGGACCAGATGATCCGAACGGGGTCTACGTCGCCAGCGTCGACTCGACGACGCGCACGCGGATTCTCGAGGGAGGCTCGAAC
>JBEBGB010000113.1:0-11759 GCA_040081675.1 Vicinamibacterales bacterium | reverse complement strand
GTACTCCGGCCGCGGACCCAGATTGTCGGTCTTGAACCGCCAGGCGATCTCGAGTGTGCTGAAGTTGCCCGCGTTGATCTGATCGAGCGGCGAATATCGTGTGTTGCCCAGGTCGGCGCCGTAGGTCGTCCACTCGCCGTTTCTGGCGGCGCCCGACTGGCCCGCGATCGGCAGCGCTGCGGCGATGAGCAGGCCCCCGAGCGATACCGCCAGCACCCATCGACGAACTGTTCGCGTCATGCATCCTCCGTTCACGGGGTGAAAGCCGCCAACCCGGATCGGAACTATCGTGGCGCTCTCCTGCCGTGTCAAGCCGAAGATGAGCACGGTGTCAAAGCGAAGCGCATATTCGCTGCCCATCCGGGCCAGCGAAGCACAGCGTCTGTGTGTAGCAACTGACGAGCAAATGGCTTTCGCGTCATGGGTGTGACCCGGTCAGAATGGTGACGATGAGACTATGCCGCATCATCTAGGATCCCAGTCATCCATGGAGTGCTCGTCATGACCGACTGGAAGCCGGGAGACCGTGTCGAGCACCAGACCTTTGGCGCGGGCACTGTTCTGGAGTGCAACGACCAGCACACCCTGGTTCATTTCGATGATCGCGGGCGGAAGAAGCTCGCCTCGCACCTTGTCGTGCTGACTCCGTTGACGGCGCCGGCCGGGCGGCTGCCCCCGAGACAAGCCGAGAGCCGACAGCCTGCGGCGCCGATTCCGACCGAAGCTCGCAGCACGGTGACGGACGTGCCTTCCACTATCGACGAGTTGATTGACCTTGCTCGCACGAAGGTAGGCTCCGCGGACTCGCTGAACGAATTCGTTTCTTCGATGCGAGGCGCGTTGGCGGGTTCGCGCCACGCCCAGGTCGGAGCGCTTTCGGGGATGCGGGTGCAGCAGTTCCAGAACTGGTTGCTTGACGAGAATTGGAACTGGCAACTGACCGACGCCCAGCTCCTCGCGGTGATGCGCGTCGAGTTTCCGCTGCCGACCGGGCAGGTTCACGTCGGAGACGCGGACACGGGGCTGAAGCAAATCTCGGGTATTCGCGCGAACTACAACCGCGCCGGTCACCACGGCCCCTCATCGGGTTCGCGAGGTCTGCCTCCGTCGAAGAGCTACGGGACGTTTTGAGCGCGCAGCTCTCGGCAGCGATCGTAGAGCGGGAGATCGCTCAGAACTGAAACAAGCGGTTGATCTTGACGACGAACGCGCGGTTCTTGAGATCGGGGACGCCGGTCAGCGCAGTGTCCCGCTCGTCGGTGTAGACCACGAAGAGCTCGCTGCCACGGTGGTATTCCCAGCGCAATCGCAGATTCGTGCTCAGTGCGTTGGTGCTGCTGTTGTACTGCAGCAGCCCGCTGAAGAACATCAGTGGCGTGACGGTGAACGTCATCCGGTTCGACAGCAGGCGTGTGGTGAACTGCCCTTCCAGGAGGTCGACCCAGTTGAGCGACACCGATGGTTCGAGCGACAGGCGCGGTGAGAGTTCAATCCGGCTGCTCGTGTAGCTGAGCGTGTTGCGGTGGCCGTCGTAGAAGCTGCCGCTGGCGGCCGTGAGGGTGCCCGACACCTTCCGCTGAACCCCCAGCGTCCAGGCCGCGGTGACGTCACCGAAACCGTACCCGCCTACGGGCAGCTTGACGCCTGGCCCAATCGTGAACGGCGTGGCGAGGTAATCGTAGTTGCGCCCGATGTTGGCACTGAACGCGTCGCTATTCTGGAAGGTGATGCCGAAGGTGGCGCTCACCTCCCTCGACTCGAGGCGGTTGGAGGGGTTCGTGATGTAGTCGTAGCTGCCCGAGTACGCATACTTGCGGACACGTTTCGATCGCGCCGGGCGCGGACTGAAACGGAACGACGCGAAGTCGCGATCGAACGCCGCTCGGCGGAGAAAGCCGACTTCGGGATTGAACCGATCGCCGACAAACAGCTTCTCGTACTGCACGCCGTAACGGTCGCCGTTATAGACCGCCTGCATGCGATAGCTTGTGCCGTCGCCGGTCACGCCGGCGCTGCGGCTCTGCGCGTAATAGCTGCTGATCGTCCAGTTGTCGTAAAGGCCAATAGACGCGTCGACGCCGTACGCCTGGCTCCCGGATGGACCGGACACGCCGCTCGAGCGGCCCGTGAAGAGCGCGCCGATGTTGCTCCGGCGCATGATGTCCTGCTTGACGCGCACCACCCCGAAGTTGGTGGCCGGCGTGGCAGCGCTGTCGCCTGCGCGCACATCAACGATGCCGATGGTCGTCTTGCCGACTTTGCCCGTCAGGCGACCGCCCGCATCAATCGGCACTTCGGCGCCATTGTTCAGGCCGATACGCCGACTGAAGAACAGCAACGGTGTGAGCGTGTTGCCGCTGCGCGTACTCGACTCCGCGCCACCGAAGTCGAAAATGCCCTGCCCTTCGAGGAAGAACTCCCGCTTCTCCGGGAAGAACAGCGGGAACCTCGTGAGATTCACCTGCTGCTCGTCGACTTCCACCTGCGCGAAGTCGGTGTTGTAGGTGAAGTCGGCCGTCAGGTTCTGGGTCAGGCCGTACTTCAGGTCGAAGCCGGCATCCCGGGCGAGGTCCTTGTCCACGGGCGGCTTCGAGAGGCGATCGCTCGAGACGCCCGTAATCGCGTACGGCTTGAGTTCGAGGTTCTTGCTGCCTGACGGCGCGTCGATCCCGACCAGCGTGCCACCAAGCGAAATCTGGAAGATGACACTGCCCTGATTGGGCGGCATTCGCTGGATGAAGGACTCCTCGTTCTTCCACCGTACCGTGCGCCGCACGTTGACGCCCCAGACCTGCGACGCCCCTGATCTGTACCTGAGCGCTCGAAACGGAATCGCCATCTCGACGATCCAACCCTGCTCGAACCGACCCGCCTGCCGCTCCCACACAGGGTTGTAGTCGGTGTTGCCTGGTCCGCGTTCGTTGGTCACCGTGGCGTCGTAGATTCCACCAATGGGCGACAACTCGAAGAGAAACGCGTTGCGCCGGTCGTAGAACGTGTCGAAGTAGATAGCGAAGTTCTCGTTGCGAACAACGTTCATGCTGTCGCGGCGCATCTCGTTGGCAACCCACCGGTCCTCGCTGGTCGAGTCGTAACACTTCGCGCCAACGTAGATGTTCTCGTCGTCGTAGAAGAGCCACATCTCGGTTTGTTCGGTCGCCAATTCCCCGCGCCGAGGCTCGGTCTGCACGAAGCCACTCATCGAGGTGATGAGCCGATAGGGCTCCTCATCGAGCCGACCATCGATCTTCATCGGCGTGGTGACGCGAGTGGCACGGAGGGTGACTCGACCTTGGCTGTCGCGTGCCAGGGTCTCGGGCGCGATTGGTGGAGCCGGGCCGTTGATCGGCACGCCGTTCACAACCGGGAGGGCTGCTATAGGAGCCGGGGTGCTGGACTGGGCTGCGACTGTGCTCGCGGCGGCGGACCAGATGATCAAGAGAAAGACGAGCGACCGGAGCGACGACATCAAGGAACGGATCAGTATAACGGGTGCGGGGAGAGACAGAGGGGTGCGGGGACGAGAGACACCAGTTGCAGGAACTGCTCGCCGAGGGGCAGGGGCCATCAACTCGAGAGCCAGCGACAGCGCTCCCGACGGCGCTCGGCGGGCCGTTCCCGACGAGGCCGACGTGCAGGAGACCCGCCACACGCGCGGGCGTCCCCTGCACATCCGCCGGTACCGTCGATGAGCGTGCTAGTCCCTGTCGTCGTAGTCGCGGTCGTCGTCGCTGTCGTCGTGGCCGCGATCGTCGTTCTGCTCGTCGTCGTAGTGGCCACCACGAATCGTGATTTCGATGGTGCGATCGTTACCGCTGCTGGGGTGCTGGATGTTCACCCACGCCCGACGCTTGTTGAAGGGGTCGAAGTAGAGCCCCGTGAACTCTGAACCCGGTGTGCCATTGGAGGCCCAACGACCGATGCCTTCTCCCGCGTCCAACAGGTCCCCGTCCTTGTTCAGATCCTTCGCGAACCAGATGTCGCAATTCACGCCACCCGCCTGGTCCTCGACGATGTAGATGTTGCCCTCGTGGTCGACCGCGAGGTTGTCGGGGCTGGTCAGCTGCGTTCCCACAGGAAGGCCGGTCGCCAGGTCGATCGTGGCGCGGCTGGCGAAGAGCGAAATCGTGTTGTGGCCGAGGTCCACTCGGTAGACCTCGCTCGTGGTGGTCGTCGTGAAGTAGAGATACTGACGACCCTCGAGCGTCTGAATCTGGATGTCCTCCGGGCGCTGGTAGTCGGTGCCCTTGAACGCGGCCAGGTTGGTCGTGTTGCTGGCGTCGACCGAAGTGACGCCGTTGCTGTCGGTAATCGTCAGGGCTCCAGGCAGCCCCTTGCCGGCGTTGTCGGTGAACGGCACCCACGTGTAGGCGCCCACGGCATTCGGCGTCAAGCCGTTGCCCACACGCATCACGTAGGTCGTGCCGGCGGCGAAGTAGTCGGCCTTCCCGTCAAGCACGCGTTTGAAGCTCGCCTTCGGCGTGTACTTGTAGATGTTGCCGCCGTTCAGCTCATCGATGAAGTACATGTTGCCGTCCTCGTCGAACTGGATGCCTTCATGAGCCGTCCGTGGAATCACGTTCTTGTGCGTGAACTTGGCTCCGGCGTTGCTGAACGCCGTGACCGGCGTGTAGATGCCCGGCGCTGTGGTCGGGTTCTTGAACTCGAACAGGCGGCCGTAGGGGCTGTTGAACCCCCCGGCGGCGACACCCCAGCTCTCCTCGGCCGTGATGAACGTACCCCAGGGCGTCCAGAACGAGGGATCGAACGAGTCGGCGGCTGCTGCGGTCGGTCCGACCCAGATCGTGTCGGTCTCGCCGGTCTTCAAGTCGTGGCGCTGCACACCCGCCCAGTCTTCTTCGAACACCGTGAACAGGAACCGGCCCTTGCGTCTGCCGGTCTCGTTCAGCGTGTTCATGTCCCAAGCCGAGGCGTTGTTCGCGGCGGCGACACCGTTTGGTTTGAGCGCCGAAAGTTGGGCATGACGGTTCGCGATGGACTCCTGCCGGAACTCCGGATTCCCGAGCGTGAGAGGCGCGTCCTCGGTTACCGTGGGTCCGGCGGAGGCGGCCAAGGGGGTGAAATCCGAGAACCGGGTACCATCCGCGACGAGAACGGATCCTGCGAGCAAAAAGCCACCGGCCGCCATCAATCGGGCCGATGTAAACGACAGTTTCATGTGCTTCTCTCCAGTCTGGGTCAAGTTGGAGTGGGAGCGACCCGGACTGTTCAGTTGTAACTGCCGGATGTTGCAGCCCTGCGAACGGCGCGAAACGTTTGTGCATCGTTGCTGTCCAACCGACGTCGGCCCGGCAACGGGAAGGGCGTGTCAGTCCTTCCATGCCGCCGCGCCAAGCGGCAGGTCATTCAGCTCTGCCCTGGCCTCGCGCCATGCTGGGTATTGTTTGGTGAGCAACGACACGAACTGGTCGTGTGGGTGGGGGCGATCAGATGAAGCATCTCGTGAACGACCACGTATTCGAGCAGGTCCTTCGGCTTCTTCACCAGTTCCGTATTGAGGCGAATGTGGCCCGCGCGATGGTTGCAGCTCCCCCACTTCGTCTTCATGCGTTGAAGGAAGTAGCCGACGACCTCGACGCCAAGCTTCCGTTCCCACTTCCGTATGAGCGGAGGAAGCGCAAGAGGGACCGAAGGTCGTGTTCTGGAACAGTCTGAAATAGTGGCAGGCGTCGTAGATCGACGCAGCCACCAGGATCGCCGTGCCACGGTCGTTGTTGAGCCGTGGCTTCAGGCTGAAGTCTTCGATGATGCTGGCGATGATGCGCTGCTTGCGCTCCCCCGCACTCATCAACTCCTCCAGCGTCGCCCAACGCTTGCGGAGCACGGCCTTCTGGAAGTTATTGAGGTTGCGTGTCTTGCGTTCGAACCACGCGTCGATGGCCGCCTGCGACGTCAGCCGCTGCGGCACGTCGCGCGCTTCGTACTTCAGGTCGAGCACTACTTTGTCGGCCACGGCCTGATGGAACTTGTAGGTGTGGATGTAGGTGCCGAACACGTCGCGCGTCATCTTCCGGTCTTTGCGAGGAAGCGGAGTGCCGGTGAAGCCGACGAAGATGGCGCCCTCGAGCCAGCGCTTCATCTGGCGGTTCATGTCGCCACCCTGGGTGCGATGGCATTCGTCCACGAACACGTAGAAGCGCCCCTGCACGGGTGGCGGAGGGCCGTTCAGGTCGGACGGGTCAAACTTGTGGACCAGCGCGCACAGAAGGCGCGGCGTAGCTGTGCTGAGCTTCTGCACGAACTCCGAGAGTGACGTGATACGCGGCGAAGGAGAACGGTGTCGTGCGCCTGGCCCGCAGCAATTTGCACCGGCACGCCGCATGCGGTGCGCTGAAGTGCTGACCCACAGCGCGGCCTGGACTATCACCGCCAGACGTCGTGGGCGCGCCATGTGGCATCGGCGCCCATGTCGGGGAGTGGAACGAGGGGGTGTCGGTCCACGTGCGCGTAGAGTCGAACGCGCCAGGCGCTCTGCGGAGCGATTCGGCGCAGCAGGAACTGCAACAGGCTGAGCACACCGTAGATGCGGTGGTTCGACACTGGATGTGGGCCGTGCCATTCCGGCCGATTCCTGACGTCTGGAATCACCGGCTTGATGGCCAGCTCACGGTTCCAGAGCCGTGCATGATGCGCGCAGATGTTTCGAATGTAGTTCAGTGTCAGCAGCCATGACTCCAGGACTGGCGCCGTGAGTCCGAAGGTCTGCGCGACATGCTTCTGGGTTCGCTTGTGGCTAATGGAGAACATCGTCACCAAACCGCCGAACGTCATGGTCTCTGCAGCCACCCAGATTGGCAGGTCCGGGAATTCATCGTAGCGAACCTTGAAGTGCTGAACGAACACCTCGCGGCTCCGATTGGCTTCAGCATGGAGGTCGTCGAGCAGGCGCTTGTGCCTGGTGCGCGATCCACTTGCGAAGTTGGCAATGTCCGTTTGAGCAAAGGGTCCATGGGTCATCGCCAGCTCGTGGACGAGTGCCGTTCGCACGGCTACTTCGACACGCTCAATGGCATCCATGACGAGCAGGCGCAACTGCCGGTCGAAGACGTAGCGGTCCCAGATGGTCTCGAACGAGGTACCCGGCACAAAGGCCTCGTCCGCCTGTTTGAAAGGATACCAATAGGCGCACAGCCGGTAGTAGCCGACTGCCGCCAGCTGGTGGAGCAGGACGTCGCGGTCGCCGACGGTCAGACCGCGAGCGATCAGTAGGTTTGCCTGGTCCGCGTACGAGAGCGGGGGCTTTCCGAACTGCATGGCTGGAAAATGAAAAAACCCGCCAATTTGAGCATGACCTTGCGGCCAGAGGCTTGGCGGGTGTGCTGACGACGATGCTAGCGCCTGGGTGGGCGGGTGTCAACGTTGGAGGCGCGCCCAATTGAACGGATCAGTGCAACGAGGCAAAAACTGCGAGACCCACCGGCTGGTTGGCAAGTGTGGGACACGTCAGACAGTGCCTCGTCGACTATACCAGCCGGGTTCTGCCGGTGAGCAGTTCCTGCATCGCTTGCACGCTTCTAGTGTCGAGCCTCCGTGACGATCACGCCTTGTCAGTGGCCCCCGCGACTCAGGAGACACGGAGTCAACGGCTTGCGGCCAACGGGTGGGCGCAGCGCCCCAGAGCGATCACGGGACGTCGCGCCATACACGAAACGACCGCTCTCCCGCAGATCGATCCTTGCAAGCAGGATTGCCGACGTCCCCGTCGTCGGCGGTCAGAAGGAGGGTGTTGCGCGCTCCCTCGCGGGCGAGGCCTTCCCAGACAACACCAGATGGAAGCGAGCGGTTGACCAGTCTGCCGCGCGGCTCGCCGCGCGTCCACTTGTAGATGGCGTACGGTCCCGATGGACCAGGGGGTCCGGCGAGCACGAGGACCTCATCCGCGCCTTCGCCAGGACTCATGTCGCGCACACCAAGGCCGTCGAAGTCCACCAGCATCGGGGCGGCAAATCGAGGCGACTCCCCCCGTGTGGCGGCCCCATCGGGATTCAGGAGCTCGACGAGGATCGCCTTGCCGTCGATGAGCGGGCTTCGAAATCCTATCAGGATCGTGTCGCGAGACGAGGCCACCAAACCTTCGATGTCCAGTCCGCCACGCTGATGTCTGGCCGCGGACGCGGCAGTGAGGGCCTTGCCGACTGCTGACGGCTCTTTCAAGAGCCCATCGAGCAAGTTTCGCGCGGGAGTTCCGACGACCCTCATGTCGGTGGCGGCTCCCCGGCCCGTCACCTCGGTCGCGAAGAACCGGTGGCGGCTACTCTCCCGGTTCCCATCCTTGTCGTTGCCGTGCGAGCCGATCCAATACACGCGAGTCCCGAGACGTGTGCCTGCCTCGAGATCGGCCTCCTTGGCGAACCCGCGCTTGTTGCGCTCGGTCTGCAGGAACGCGTCCAGGTCCCAGACTCGGGTCGCCTTGGTCGATGCAGGCCCGTACAGGCGGATGGTGTTGTCTTCGTCGCTCCCGTCGAGGACGTAGCCATCTCCAACAGCCACGATGGCCGAGCCATCGCAGGCGCCCGCCAGGTTCGTGGTGGCGGGAGCGGTGGTGATCCGCTGCGTGGCCATCGAGCAGACCGCAATCAGCCCGAGGACGGCGGCGGGCATACCGCGACGTTGAACGTGTCGCATTGCGGTTACTTCCCTTCCCTTTCGAGGCGGACCAGGTGGCCGTCTCCGTTTTTCGACAACTGCTTGACTGTGAACTGGCTGCCAGAAACCTGCACCTTTGAGTTCTGGAAGACAGGCCAGAGCTCGGACGACGACGAGGGCGAGATCCGGAGAACCGCGAATTCTGACTCGTCGAACGCGTTTCTCTTATCGCTCGGCCACGCTTTGACCACTTGCTCCACCCAATCACACTAGAACGAAGCCGCTGGGGCGGCGGCCGACGGGCAGCGGGGTAATCCGTAGACGGAAGGGCGTAGCGTGCGTCACAGGAGGAAGAACCTGTGACACAGCTACTACAACGCCTGCACGACGAACTCGTCCGCCGCCAGTACGCCCCCACGACCCGCGCGAGTTATCTGCGCATCATCCAGGCCTTTCATCGCCACGCCGGCGGGCGTCTGGACCGCCTCGGTCCGGACGATCTGCGCCGCTACCAGATCTATCTGCTCGAGGAGCGGAAACTCGCGGTCGGGACCGTCATCGCGGAGATCGCCGCGCTCCGCTTCTTCTATCTGCGTGTGCTCAAGCGACGCGATATGAAGGAGGACCTGCCGTATCCGAAGCGCCGACGGCGCCTCCCGGTGGTCCTCAGTCCCGAGGAGGTGCAGCGCCTGATCGCCAGCGCCAAGAATCTCTATCACCGTACCCTGCTGCTCACGCTCTACGGGACGGGCCTGCGCCGAAGCGAACTCTGTCACCTGCAGGTCGGCCACATCGACAGCCCGCGCATGGTGGTCCGCGTCGAGCGCGGCAAGGGTGGCGTCGATCGCGAGGTCCCCCTCAGTCCCACCTTGCTGACCGCGCTGCGGGAGTACTACCGCTGGATGCGCCCGCAGACGTATCTCTTCCCGGGCACGAAAGACGGGTGGCGTGCCGACAGACCCCTCACGCCGAAGGTGATCTGGGAGGCCGTGCGATTCGCCGCCCGCGCGGCCGGCATCGACCGTCGCGTCAGTCCGCACACGTTGCGCCATTCGTACGCCACGCACTTGCTCGAAGCCGGCGCGGACCTGCGCACGATCCAACTGCTGCTCGGTCACGCCGACCTCTCGCACACGACGGTGTATCTCCATGTCTCGCGACGCCATTTGCAGGCGGCGCCCAATCCGCTGGAGCAGCTGCAGGTCCCCGTACCAGTGGTCCTTCCGCGGTCCCGCCGGCTGCGGAAACCACCGCAGTCGTGACACGGCCCGCGCTGGAGGTGGCCGATCTCCTCTACGCGCAGGGCGACACCTTCGTCGCACAGCATCCCTGGCTGAGCGTGCAACAGCGATCCGTCCTGCGGGCGATCGCGCGCTGTCGCACCGCGGCGCTCGGGGGCCATCGCGATCGGTGTCCCGCGTGTGAGCATCGCGCCCATTCCTATAACTCGTGTCGCAATCGGCACTGTCCGAAGTGTCAAGCGCAGGCCCGCGAACGGTGGCTCGCCGCGCGTGAGCAGGAACTGCTCGACGTGCCGTATGTGCATGTCGTCTTCACGCTCCCGCACGCGCTGCTGCCGCTTTGCTACCGCAACGCGGCGCAGCTCTACACGTGGCTCTTCCAGGCGAGCGCGGCGACGCTGCGCGCCGTCGCGGCCGACCCGCGCCATCTCGGCGCCGAGATTGGGGGACTGGCGATCTTGCACACCTGGGGGCAGACGCTGGTCCGGCATCCGCACGTGCATTGCGTGGTGCCGGCCGGCGGGCTCTCGCCGGATCACACGCACTGGGTCCGTCCCAGATCCGCCGGTTTCTTCTTACCTGTCACGGTGCTCAGTCGCGTGTTTCGTGGCAAGTACGTCGCCGCGCTCCGAGACGCGTATGCCCAGGGCACGCTCGACCTCGCGGGCGCGACAGAGAGTCTGCGCGACCCGACACAGTGGCACGCCTTCGTGAACACCCTCTTCGACACCGACTGGGTCGTGTACGCGAAGCCCGCTTTCGGCGGCGCGCACGCGGTGCTCCGGTATCTCGGGCGCTACACGCATCGTGTCGCGATCAGCAACCATCGGCTGCGCGCCTTCGATGGCGAGCACGTCAGCTTTCAGTGGAAGGACTACGCGCACGACGATCAGTCACGCACGATGACGCTCCCCGTGATGGAGTTTCTGCGGCGCTTCGTACAGCATGTGCTCCCGCGCGGCTTCGTCCGTATCCGCCATTTCGGCTACCTCGCGACCGCCTGTCGGACCACGCGCCTCGCCCTGGCGCGCACTCTTCTCGCCCAACCGGCCCCCGCCGCGCCGACGGGCGACACGCCGACGCAGCGGCCCGCGGCGCACTGGCACTGTCCACGCTGTGGCGCGCCGATGATCATCGGCGCCTTCGTCACCGCGAAGCACCTCGCGGCGCGTCGACTCCTACACCTGGATAGCTCATGACCGCACGCTCGATCGTCGCCAGGCAACCACACACTCGACATGCGTCGGCCCGCCCCGTCCGATGTGTGCCTCGATGTCTCCACACCACCGATCGACGAGGCGATCTCGCCGACGCGATCACGCCGCAACGCAGGCCGCACACGGCGAGACACGTCGATACCCGTACGCTCGCCGCACCAGCACGGCCCGGATCCCGGTTTGCGGCTCCATAGCGGCCACCGCCCCAGCGGCTTCCTTCAAGTCACGTTATCGACAGTGCCGCGGTCGCAGCATTCAGACTCATCTCGGCATCGCGCGCCGCGGCACTGCCGATGAACGCTAGCGACATATGCGGATGTATCCGGCGGGAACCTACTTCTTCACGTCAGGCGTCCAGTTCTGAATGAGCGTAATCGGCGCGGCGGCACTGTCGAGCACCGTGTTGATCAGGAAGCGCCCATCTGACGCGACGTCGTATTGCCGCCCTTGTTGCGTGTCCACGCCGCCGCCATAGATGCGCGTCGGAAAGAGCGCGACCGGCGCGCCCGGTTCGAGCGTGGACCCGGTGACGGTGACCGATACCGCCATCATCGCGCCGCTGGGCGCGAGGTAGAAGAGTTCCCGTCCGTCGGATCGCCAGCGCGGATGGATGCCACCCGCCGTCGACACCTGCCACTGCCCGCCCACCTGGCCGGCGGACGCACCAGACGCCGCGGGTCCTGCGAACGGCCGG
>JBEBGB010000112.1:0-11760 GCA_040081675.1 Vicinamibacterales bacterium | reverse complement strand
CTAGCACCCCTGCTTGTTTGCCCGCCCATCCGGGCGGGCGAGAGTCTCGAAGGGCCAGCAGGAGAACTTGACTCAAACGCATGAATTCTGGCCCTTCAAGACTCTAGGGAGGACTGACGTGTCTGCTGTGAATCGCTTCCTGAGCATTGTCGTCGCGTTCACGCTGTTCGGCGGGTCACTCTCCGCGCAGAGCGATGCAGAGACGTGGCGGGCTCTGGTGTCAGCGCTCGAGCCCGCGGCCATGGTTGCCGTGCGTCTCACGGACGGCACCCGTCTGTCCGGCACGGTGCTTGGCGCCGGAGACGAGTCTTTCACCATGAAGCCGCGCACCCGGATTCCCGTACCGGCACGCACCATTCGCTTCGATGCCGTGGAGTCCGTGGAACGCGCCCGAGTGGGTATGAATCCGGGACTGAAGGTGCTCACTGGCGTCGGTATTGGGATTGGAGGGTTCTTCCTGGTCGTCCTTGCGGTGCTTGTGAACTACTCGGACTGAGGCGTCGGCAACGCGACGGCTCATCGTTGTCGACGGTCTAGGACCAGCCTCGCTAGATGTTAGAGTTGCCGAATGTCCAGGACCACCGCCATCGTCTTGCTTGGTGTCGCCGTCTGCGCGGCCAACGCGCTCGTGGCCGCCCAAGGATCCAAAGACAGGGCGCCGGTGCGCCCGGCGACGGCTACGTCCTCGAGGGTTGCATCCGCCAACCCCGTCCTTGTCGGCTCCATCAAGGAGATCATGGACGGCATCGTCGATCCGGCGGCGGACGTGCTCTTTGACGCCGTCTCCTACGACGTCACAGCAGCGGGCGTCGTCCAGAAGGTGCCCAAGACTACGGAGGATTGGGTCGAGATTCGCCGGCATGCGCTCTTGCTTGCGGAGGCGACGAACCTTCTGAAGATGCCAGGGCGCCGTGTGGCTCCGGAGAAGCCCACCCTTCAACGCGAGAACGAGCCGCCTGGACCCGAGGATCTGAAACCCGAAGAAATTCAGGCGTTGATTGACGTCGACCCCGCAGCCTTCCGTCGACTGGCCCAAGGTCTGACTGACGCGGCGAGGGAGGCACTGCAGGCTGCCGACGCCAAGGACGTCGACAGGCTCTTCGCCTCGGGCGAGGCGATCGACAAGGCGTGCGAGAACTGTCACGTGAAGTACTGGTATCCGAAGGACAAGAAACCCGCGGCCGATGCGCTGTTGCGTCGCAAAAAGTAGTGGTGGCTGCGCTCCGTCCTTCGATGTTGTCTGCGATCTGGATGGCCTGTGTCCTCATCCAGGAGATGCCAGGTCGCGCGCAGACCTCGATTGATGGACTGACAGAGGTCCGGCTCGCGCTGCTCTTTCCGGACGCCAGGAGCTTCTCACGACAGAGCGGGGAGCTCCCGCACTACGAGGCGAGTGGACGCGACGTCCAAGGCAAAGCCACGCTACTTGGCTATGCGTTTTGGACGACCGAGATTGAACCGCTCGAGCGCGGATACGACGGTCCGATTCCGATCCTTGTTGGACTCGACTTGCACGCCCGTCTGACCGGCGTGGTGGTTGGTCGGCACCGAGAGCCGTATGGCAACATCTCGGTCGATCGCCAGGAGTTCGCGGCGCAGTTCGACGGCAAGGACGTGCGCGATCCTTTTCGCGTCGGAGAGGATGTCGACGCCGTCTCTCGAGCGTCGATCTCGATTGCCAGCGCCACGCGCGCGATTCGTAACAGTGCCAGGCGTGTTGCCAGGCAGTACCTCACCCCTCCATCAAATCGGTAACCGTCCGCCTCTAAAGAGTCATGAGAGAAGCTGTCGTCGTTGCCAGTTCACGGACCCCGCTTGCGAAGTCGCATCGAGGGTCATTCAACATCACGCGGCCCGACGATCTGGCAGCGCACGCTATCCAGCACGTGCTCGCCAAAGTGCCGGCGCTGGTGCCGGCAGATGTGGAGGAAGTGATCCTGGGTTGCGGTCAACCGCACGGCCCGGCCGGACACAACGTGGCGCGAGTCGCCGCCCTGCGGGCGGGTCTGCCGGTCACGACGGCCGGCCTGACGGTGAATCGTTTCTGCAATTCGGGGTTGCAGGCGATTGTGCAGGCCGCGCACATGGTGATGAACGAAGGTGTCGAGGTCATTGTGGGTGGTGGGGTCGAATCGATCACCATGATGCAGCGCGACAACGCGCCGAACCCGTGGCTGGTCGATCACGTTCCATCGCTCTACATGGCGATGGGCGAGACGGCTGAAGTCGTAGCCAAGCGGTACGGCATCCCGCGCGAGTCGCAGGACGAGTACTCGCTCGTGAGTCAGGAGCGCACGGCGCGTGCCCAGCAGGACGGATTCTTTCAAGGCGAGATCGCACCCATTCAGGTGCGTCGGGCCATCTTCGACAAGAAGACCGGCCAGGTGGTCGGAGAGGAAGAGGTGACCGTCGTTCGTGACGAGTGCAATCGTCCAGACACCACGCTCGACGGCCTGCGCAGGCTGCCGCCTGTCTTCGACACCACGAGCGGACAGGGCACTGTCACAGCAGGCAATGCCTCGCAGTTGTCGGACGGCGCCTCGGCGACGCTTGTCATGTCGCGCACGCGCGCGCGCGAACTCGGCGTGGATGCCATGCTGATTTTTCGAGGGTACGCGGTCGCCGGGTGCGAGCCAGACGAAATGGGCATTGGTCCCGTCTTCGCCGTGCCGAGATTGCTGAAGAAGCACGGGCTCACAGTGGCCGATATCGACGTCTGGGAGCTGAACGAAGCGTTTGCGTCGCAGGTGGTCTACTGTCGAGACCGGCTCGGGCTGTCGATGGATCGCCTCAATCTGAACGGCGGATCGATTGCAATCGGACATCCGTTCGGCATGACCGGTTCGCGGCTCGTTGGCACACTGATGAACGAAATGGTCCGACGGCACGCGCGCCTGGGTGTGGTGACGATGTGTGTTGGCGGTGGGCAGGGAGCGGCGGCGCTGTTCGAGCGCGTCTGACCTCCTCCTTGTCGCGTCCGTCAAAGTATGCGCCGTGTCGGCCCGGCAGCCGCTCCCACCGACGATGCCTTCGCCCAGCTCTCCGTGGCGGCCTGGAGAGTGAATTCGAGACCGACGCGATCTACAATCCCTGCTCGTGCCCGACACTCAGGTCTTCATTAGCTACGCGCACACCCGCGCCGATACGGCTCTTGCGAAGTGCGTCGCGGCCGCCTTGCGCAGCGTGGGGATTGGCGTGTGGCTCGACGAAGCCACACTGAGCGGGGGCGACCTGCTCCAGGGCGCCATCGAAAAAGCGATTGCATCGAGCCACCACGGCATATTTCTGGTCTCACCTTCCTGGATCAATCGTGAGTGGACGCAGTTCGAACTGGAATTGTTCGCTCGCCGCGATCCCAACCTCGTTCGTCGCATTCCCATCTTTCGAGCGCCCCGACGCGATCTGATCGTGCCTCCAGCTTTGGTCCGCGTCACCGGCTTTGAGTGGCTCGAGGATGACCAGGATGTTGATGGCCGGCTGTGGGAGCTTTACTGCAGCGTGACCGACACCCCTCCAGGGCCCTCCGAGGAGTGGGCGAATCAGTGGCGTGAGCTGCCAAAGCGAGGGCCGGCGCCTCCTCGACCCATCGTCAGCACACCCAACGCGAGGCTGCGTCCGTCGCTTCGCTGCAATCGAGCAATTCAGTGGAGTGCAGTTGACGAACTGGCGGTCGATCAGACGAACGAGCTGATCTTGATTCCGGGCTGTGTGGGGCAAGCCCATGACCACTTCGTGGAACGCATTCAGCGTCTCTTGAGGCTCGATCCGCCGCGAAGCATGGTGACAGTGGATTGGCCGACTCGGCCCCGGAGCCGTGACGAGTACCTCGAGGCTCTTGGTCGGGCGTTGGATGTCGCGCCGACGTCAATAGCCGGGGAGTTCGCTGAACGGCTCGCCTACAACAATTTGTTGCTGCTGCATCCGTGCATTCGCGCACGCTTTGCAGACGAGAGCCTGGTCAAGTACTACACAGAGTGGCTGCCTGAGGTAATCGAAAAGGCGCATGCCGACATGAAGCTCAAGTGCGTTCAGCCGATCGAGTTCCCGGCAGAGTCGCCAGGACGGTCCCTTCTCTCCTGGCTTCGAGTAGGCACGCCAGCTGTGGACACGCGATCGGATGCCGACGTTCTGATGACGACGCTCCGGTCATCGACACGAGCGGTGTTACGTACGATTCGTCTGCGCGATCTGGCGGACGTCACCCAGGACGACCTCATTGAGTTCAGCGACTTCTCTGGACTGAGCGCCACCCAGCGCGCGTGGCTCCTCGCGCAGATCGAAGCCCGGCACGCGGTCCTACCGAAAGACATCTTCCAGACACTGGATGACTGTCTCCCTGACGCCAGGAGCATGGCATGAGTGTCGGCACAAGCTGGATGCGCTATCGCGGCGACGGCTCGACGCCGCTTGGCACGACTTCCGACGCCCGTGGTGAGCGTGGACGCTACCTCGCGGATCCCCGTCTGGTGACCGCAGTGAACACCGCGCTCGCCGTGGACCAGCCGATTCTCGTCACCGGCGAACCGGGCACGGGCAAGACCATGCTCGCCTGGTCGGTTGCCAACGAACTCGGCCTCGGTCCGGTGCTGGAGTTTCACACGCGCAGCGATCATCAGGCGCGTGACACCCTGTACGATTTCGACTACTTGCTGCGCTTCTACCATGCGCAGACCGGCGACGTTCAAGTGAGCAGTCTCGAGTCCTACGTCCGCTGGCAAGCGCTCGGCGAAGCCATTCGTTCGGACGTGCAACGCGTCGTGCTCATCGATGAGATCGACAAGGCACCGCGTGACTTTCCGAATGACATGCTCGACGAGCTCGACAAGATGCGGTTTCGCGTCCCTGAACTCGAGCGAACTTTCGTCGCAACGACGCGGCCGATCGTCGTCATCACGAGTAACAGCGAGCGGCAGCTGCCGGACGCGTTCCTCCGGCGCTGTGTGTTTCATCGCATCGAGTTTCCGGGCAGCGATGCGCTTCGGCAGATTTTGCAGGAGCGGCTTGGCCACTTGAATCTCTCCGAGCGACTCATTGACGTGGCCACGCAACGGTTCGAGCAGGTTCGCCAACTGCCTGGGCTCGAGAAGAAGCCTTCCACCGCCGAACTCATCGCGTGGGTGCGCGTGCTGCGCGCGGCCGGCGTTGACCCCGAGGCGCTGGCGAAGAGCGCGTTATCCGACCTCCCGTTCACCGGCGCCATTGCCAAGTCGGAGCAGGACGCCTCGCTGCTTTCCCGGGCCCGTGACTGAACCTGCAGGGGATCGTGTCCTGCCGTTCGACGCGTTCCTGAACCTTCTCCGCGACAAAGGCTACGCAGTCGGTCTGCACGAACATCTGGCCCTGGCGCGGCTTCTCGAACGGTGGGACGGCACGAGCGGCCCGGAATTCCGCGACGCGCTTGCCGCGCTCATCGCCCGCACCGATGAGGAAGTTCTCGCCATTCGTCGCCTCTTCGAGGAAGTCTTCGCGCCTCCGCCGCCACTTCCTCCTCGTCCGATGCCGCCGCCACCCGACCCGTGGAAGGCGGTGCGGACACATGGCTGGTGGCTCGCTGCTGCCGCTGCAATCATCGTATTCGCGGCGGCGATGTGGTTCTCGTTTGCACGACCGTCTATGACCCCGGCGGCTGCTGTGGTGAATCGCACACTTCCCGACGCTGCGTCGCCCTCCATTGCCCGGCCGGTTGACGCACCACCTCCGCCCGCTCCGGAACCACCTGCACCACCGCGACCCCTCGAGCGGCGCGTGGCCATCTCTCTTGGATCGGGTTTGTTCTTGGTGGCGCTCGCAGGCTTCTGGGCACTGAAAGCGCGGGACGCGCGGCGTGCCTGGCTGCGCCGCGCGTGGTCCTCGGCCTTGGCGGCTCTCCCCGGGCCGTATCACTTTCCGCTGGTCCTGCGCGATCCCATCGCGCGCCTGCCCCGCATCGACGTCGAGGACGCCGCGACGATCATGGGCCGGGCGATCACCAACGATCTGCACGCGCGACAGCTGGATGTGCGTCGCGCGGTCCGGCGGACTGTTCGAAATGGATTGATGCCGAGCTTCGTGTTCAAGCCGCGCCGCGCGATGCACACGATTCTGGTCATCCAGGACATCTCGGAAGACATGAAGTTGTGGCGCAGCAAGGTCGACCTGTTTCTGACTGATCTCCGACGGCAGGGCATACCACTCGAGCGGTACTACTTCAACGCCGATGTGCGACGGATCTCTGATGCGCCGAATCGAGTCACGACCGATCTCGAAGTCGTGTTTCGAAGGCGGCCGAACTCACCCGTCCTCATTGTCAGCAACGGGTCCGGGCTCGCCGCGACGTTCGAGGCCGAGCGGGCGGCGGAAAGCAATCTCGCCAGCAGTTGGCTGCGCGGCCTCGGAGCTCGCGAGCGCCGAAGCTGGCTGACACCGGTGTCCGATCCCGCGCTCTGGCCGGCCGAACTCGACGAGCTGCCACTGCGCTCGTGGCCCATGACACGACGCGGCCTTGCCCAGGCGGCACGCGACCTGGTCGGTGCTGATTCCCAGCTGCCCGATGGCGTCAGGGCTCGCATCCTTGGTGAGGGTCGCGTGTCACTCGACGGTCTCGAACGCATGAAGCGGCTGGCGAGCCTCGTCCCGTATCCGACGACCGATCTCGTCGAGCTATTGCGACGACGGTTCGCTCCTGATGTGCCGGATGCGGTTGCCCTCCACCTGCTACACGATGCCGGTCGCATCGGCGCTCCCGTCGTCCGCCTGAGCGAGGAAGAGATCGCGCGCTGTCTTGCTGCCGTGCGTTTCGAGACACCGCGCCTCGAAGCCCAGGTTCGTCAGACGTTGCTTCGCATCCTCGCGGAATCGGAGCCGGCGGTGGGGTCGGCGGCGCACGTGCGATGGGAGATTGCCGATGCGGTCCATCGGACGGCACTTGCGGACCTTGGGATCGGCGACAGGGCGGTAGCCCAGGCCACAGTGGATGCGCTCAGTGGCGGGCCTATGTGGGAGGAAATGCGGACGATGATGCGGCTGACGCCGACGGTTCGGTCACGGGATCGTGCCGCCGGTAGCACGCTGTCTCGACTCGAGGTGCCGACCATGGGTGGACAGACGAACGGCGCGGAAGGCACGCCGCCAAAGGATCCGCCTGCCTGGGCCGACCGCATGCCGTGGACGTGGCCGGGTGTCCGCGAGCTGGCGCCGGCGGCACTGGCGGCCCTGCTCGTATTTGTTGTCGGCTGGCGTATTGGTGTACTGCCTGTGCGGGCACTGGCGCACATTCAGGACGCGTATCGACTCGAATTCGTGGCGGGTACGCCGCCTGCCCTTGGAGCCGCGCCGGAGGGTGGCGTTCTGCAGCTCGATAGAGAGTCCAGTCCAGCGATCGCCGTGCCGACCACGGTCGACCTGTATCGGGAGAGCGACCTTTACCAATCGGGGATTGACGTGTCGGGTGGGCCTGCGTCGATCACGTTGACCTCGGGAGACATCGGCAAACACTACCAAGTTCGCGCCAGGCTGCCTGAGGGGAATCTTGCACTGAGTCCGTCGGTGTGGGTCCCTGGTGCTGGCGTGATCGTCCTGATTGACGCGCTTCCATGGGCGCGCGTCACGTTCAAGGGCGATCAAGTGCCAACCGGCGCGCAGACGACGCCCTTCTCGGCGGTGCTGAAGCCTGGGACCTATCAACTGCAACTCGAGAACGGCGGATTGACGCCTCCACTGGAGCAGCCGATCACCGTGAGTTCTCCCGGCGGCGAAGGTTTGAGTCTTGCGGAGCGGACGTTCCGTTTCACGATGCCTGGGTTCGACCCCAATCGCACGGCAACGGAACTGGCGCCAACGGCGACGCCAGGTCAGTCAGCGCGCTGAGCGACCACCGGGAGTTGAACGGCTCGCATCCGATGCATGTGAGTCACGTTTTCGTAAGCCGTTCAACACTCTCGCCCGCCCGGATGGGCGGGCAAACAAGTAAGGGTTCTAGCGAGGCGGAGCCCGGTGGAGCAGGCTCGTGGTCTGAGGCGAAGCCTCGCTAGAAATTGAACCCGCAGGCGTTCTTCGTCGGCAGAATCTGGACGTTGGTGTTGGTGGCCTCTGCGCTCACCGTGCCGGTGGTGTCGACGGCCGTTAGACGAACGGTCATGCTGATCGGATTGCCCGAGGCCTTGACCTGTGACGAGAGATCGTTGAACAGATTGCATCCGTTCGTCGTCGGGTTGTCGAGCGTAGAGGAGGCGACGGTCGCCGTGGCCGACCGGGTTGGCAGCTGCCACGTCCACCGGTACTCTCTGAATCCGTTGGGCGAGGTGGAAGTGCTGGCGTCAAACCTGCAGCTGAGCGAACTCCCATCATTGGACAGCTGACATGTGTTCACTGCGGCGTTGACCAGCGAGGCAACGGTGAAGCGTGCCGTCAGTGTCGCCACAACCTGAGTGACGGCCAGATTTGCGGTTCTCGTCACACCGGACAAAACGGCTGAAATCACGATGTTGATCGTGCCGCCGACAGCGCGAGTGCCGACCGAGAACGTGGCCGTGGTCGACCCGGCCAGCACCGTCACGCTGGCGGGCACCGTTCCAACGCTGGCATCACTGCTCGACAAGTTCACGACGGTTCCACCGGACGGCGCTGCAGCGGACAACGTCACGGTACCTGTGACGGAGTTGCCCCCAACCACCGAGGATGATGCCAGCGTCATGTTGGCGAGGCTGACTGTCGTCGTCGTGCCGCCAGTGATGGTCAGCACTTGCGTGACCGTTGCGCCACTAAGGCCCGCCGAAATCGTCGGAGTTCCCGCCGACACTGTGGTCACCGTGAAGGGGGCACTCGAGTTGCCACTCGCAACGATCACTGACGCCGGCACTGTTGCCGACGCGTCACTCGACGACAGAGTCACGGTCGCGCCGCCAGAACTCGCTGGGCAGGAGAGACTCACGGTGCCTTGAACCGATGTGCCAACGGCAACGCTGGACGGCGACAACGTGAGACTGGTCAGCGCAACTGGGGTGCAGCTGGGAGTGATGGTCGTGCCTTTCGAGCAGCTCGCGGCCAACGTTCCGACGACCAGTGCGGAGATGCCGATCGCCGCGAGGCGAGGATTGGTCATGGCAGTTCCTTTGAGGATCACCCTCGATCAACGAATGATGAATGACGTCGAGAATCTGAACTGCTGCGAGGCGACGTCGATGCCGGTGTTCCACTCGGCGTGCGGCGAGAACGTCAGGCCTACTCCGGCGGTGCCATGCAGGCGCGTCCCGCCGTTGGAGAGCGCCACCAGGAAGCGTTCATCGAAAATACGATCAGCCGATCCGCCCCCCACAAGAGGCGTGAATTTGATCGTGTGATCTGGATCCCGCCACATACCGGCCCGCAGTCGCGGTCGGCCCTTGAGAGCAGGCAGCGCATATTGGATTCCACCATGGATCTCGGTTCCACTGCGTATGTGGAAGCTGTCGGCCCGGTTGGTCCTGTTGGCCTGATCGGTGACGAAGTCGTCACGCAGCCGTGAGTACGTGACGTAGGTGACTTCTCCAGTCAGCGTCAAAAGCTGTCGAACGCGGTAGGAGGCGCCAGCCGCGAGCGTGTGAGGCACGCGGAATCTCGGTTCGACTGGCGGCAGATCGCCGTCAACCGTCGTGTAGGTGAACGACGCTCCTCGTCGATAGTTGAGCCCCAGGTGCCATGGTCCGTCGCCTACCAGGACGCCGACCGTCGGCGCGAGGGCAACGTCGTCGCCCTTTTGCGTGGCTCTGCTCGTTTCGTTTTGGAGATCGGCAGGGCCTGTGAATCCTCCGAGCGCCGGAAATCGCCGGAACGTCGAGTCGATGTGAAAGTCGTAGAGCGTCAGGGAGCCGCCGACGGCGACCGTGCGTGACAGCTTGTACGACCCTGACGCTCCGTAGCTCGTGATCGCGATCTTTCGAATGGCTTCCTGAGGGCGGTCGCGCTCGTCCGAGAATCGATCGGGCGCTCGTTGAAACACTCCCTGAGACAGAAATGACTGATCGATGCGTACCAGGTCGTGTCGATAGCCCGCGACGACCCAGCGATGCGAAGGACGCACGTAGACGCCTGCAATGAAGCCAGCCCCGATGTCGGTGCCGACACTGTTCGCAAAGACTGGACCCTGCACCGTGTCGATGCCGATGTTCAACAGCGGGCCCGACAGCCGTCCCCGCTCCAGGAACGGTGTTGTCCCCCGGGACGCCCGCAGCTCCACAGACACTTCCGACACGCCTAACTGTGTGAGACCCGCAGGATTCGCAAATGCCGCCGTGGCGTCATCGGCCAATCCAACGTAGGCGCCACCAAGAGCCAGGCTCTTGGCGCCTGGATTGATGAAGTCAAACTGGAGCGGAATCTGCAGGCTGGTCTGGGCGACGGCGTTCCCCGCGGTCAGCAGAAGCAACAAGGCGCACATCAGACACGGGATCATTGGGTGGCCCTGAGTGTCTGGAGGATTCTGGGCGAGATGTAGCGCTGGTCAGCGAGGAACTGCGTTGCGTTTACCGCTGAAAACCGCGTTCGTGCCTCCGAGAGTGTCGCGGGCTCGGCACCGCCCGTCAAGACGAGCGCCGCACGGCTGCAGGCCAGATAGAACTCCGCGCGTGGTGTGCCACCGTTCACGGTCAACGCCGAGAGAATGTTGGAGGCTCGCTGATAGTCGCCGGCGAAGAACGCCGCCATGCCCGTCGACTCTGACGCAAGGGCAGTGGCCGACGCCGCTCGAGTGTTTTGCGCTGGGGGCGCCTGTACTGGAGTCCGCTTGGCCAAGGTGGTTGGCGGACGCGGTGTCGGCGCCACCGCTGTGCTCCCTGCCACCGCGGTCGCCGGACTCAGTTGAACGGATGAGGCTGCCGGCGTGTCCGCTTTGTTGGGAGGGTTGAGGTTTGAATTGGGGTCCGCGCTCGCCACTTGCGTGCCCGCCAGATTTGCCCCTTGCGTTGGTGCGGTCGTCGTCTGGACCGGACCGGTTGACGCACTCGGTGGCGGAGCTGCCGCAGCGGCCTGCTTCTCCAGGGCCGACGCCGCCGAGGTCGTTTGCCGGTTGAGTTCCGGGTACTCGCGGTCTTTCGCTGTGATCAGTCCCGTCTGCTGAACCGCGTCGAACGCTGCCGCGGCCTCCTTGTATTGCAGAGTGTTCATGTACGCGATCCCGAGGTAATAGTCCGGCAGATAGTCATCGAACACGTCTCCGTAGAACGGAACCCGCCGGCCGGGGGCCGGTCCGGAGCGTTTTGCCGCCAGCAGGCTGCTGATAGCGGCCTGCCAGTTCCGCTGCTGCACCTGACGCACACCGTCCTGATACGCCTGGTACCACGCACGCGTATCGGCGTTGCGTGCCTGACCACCGGCCGATGGTGTCGCCAGGAGCAGGCTCATCAATAGAGCCAGCAAGACGGCAGAAGCTCCACGTGAGGCCCTCATCACGTTGCCAGTCAGCGCCTCGTCAGTCGTTCGCCCAGACACGGAAGCGGACGTTAGCACGGTCCTGCACACGGGGCGCCGCCCTGACCATCTTGTGACAGGCCAAACCATCCGTCCTACTGCCAAAGGCATCCGGCAGCCTCGCATACGTCTGGTCCGTTCTTGATGAACGTCCAGTCTGTTCTGGATGAACAAAGTATTTCGCAGAGACGGGACCATAGTCCCAGTTTTCTGGGATCACACGCTCATGCGTCGCGCGTAGGGCTCCTCTATATTCAGTGCGTCGGTGGCTACGACACCATCGATTGCGTGCGCAGCTCCATCTCACCCGGGCGCATGGTGCGTCACCACCCAATGGAC
>JBEBGB010000645.1:0-3128 GCA_040081675.1 Vicinamibacterales bacterium | reverse complement strand
CTCAGACTGAGTGGTGGCAACGCGGTTCCATCGACGGCATTCCCGCTATTCTTCAACCAATCGCGCACATTCTTCTTCAAGTCCGCGAGAGTGTCGGCGAGATCGTCGAGCCTTTGACGGAGCAGGAATGGAACGCCCGCCCTGCAGGGGTGGCCTCCGCGGCTTTTCATGTGCGACACATTGCCGGAGTCATCGATCGCCTCTTCACGTACGCCCGTGGGAACACACTATCGATAGAACAATTCGCAGCGATTCAGGCGGAAGGTCAGGAACTTCTCGCGGCGGACGTGGCGACAGTTCTGGGCGCGCTCTCCACACGAGTGGATGCAGCCGTTGCCGAGCTTCGCACGATGGATGTAACGACACTGAGCAACTTTCGCGGCGTGGGGCGGGCTCAGCTCCCTTCGACCGTCATCGGCTGCCTCGTGCATGGCGCAGAACACGCGATGCGTCACGTAGGGCAGCTTTCGGTTACTGCCAGGATAGTTCGGTCGGGAATCGCTAAAGCTTGACTCCGAAGAACCGATGCTCGTCGCCGGCGCGCTCAACAGTGGACGAGTGATTGTGTCGTCGCAGTTCGCGGCGGGTGTGCCAGTGGCAATCGCACTTTACCGGAGGCTCGCATGAAGATTCTCGTCGGCCTTGTATTCGGACTGCTGGCAACCCAGCTTGGCGCGCAGACGGCCTCGGACGAAACCGCCATCCGCAGCATCGTTCAGGACGAGATCGCCGCCTGGAACCGGGGAGACGCAGTTGCGTACTCACGCCACTTCGCCGCAGACGGCACATTTACCAACATCACGGGCCAATTT
The DNA here is from genome assembly GCA_040081675.1 of Vicinamibacterales bacterium. Classification (GTDB taxonomy): domain Bacteria; phylum Acidobacteriota; class Vicinamibacteria; order Vicinamibacterales; family CAVVIG01; genus CAVVIG01. Next base: position 2,316 of record JBEBGB010000645.1, on the reverse strand, counting down.
TTCACCGGATACGATGCGTTTCTCACGCAACACCAGGTGATCTTCGAAGGCCGCTTCAAGGAGACGAGGTTGCAACAGGACATCGTGTCGCTCAAGTTCGTGCGGCCCGATGTCGCCGTGGTTGAAGTGCTCACCTCTGTCACAGGCGTCGTCGCAGCACAGTTGGCGCAGGGGACGTCTGGCGATGCCACCGGGCGTCTGCGAACGCGGTTGCTACAAGTTGTAGTGAAACAGGATGGCGAATGGAAGGTCGTCTCATATCACAACGTCGACGTGAAACCCGGGATCCCTCTTCCTGAACCCCGTTAGTACGTCGTGGGAATCATCGATGAAGCCGAAGAGTCTGTATCTGGTGCTTTGCGTTGCGGGCACTGTCTTGCCGTACTCGCAGTTCGTGCCATTCCTCCAAGAACATGGCCTCAATCTGCGGCTGTTCTTTGAGCAGCTGTTCTCGAATCCGATCGGCGGCTTTTTCGGCTTGGACGTCATCGTGTCGTCGGTGGTGCTCTGGGCACTTGTGGCCATTGAGGGTCGGCGCGCCGGCATGAAGCACCTGTGGGCTCCGATCGCTGCGAGCCTGGCAGTCGGAGTGTCTCTGGGGTTACCGCTGTTTCTCTACATGCGTGAACGGCAGCAGGAGAGGTCATCCGAAACGAACCTATGAGCGAATCCCTCGCGTGGGCTCTGGACCGAGCACGAGAGCAGACCTTGGCGCTTATCGCGGATGTGTCTCCAGAAGCCATGCAGCTGCAGGCCGCAGCAGACGAGAGACATCCGGCATGGATCCTTGGGCACCTTCTGCTCGCGGATTCCTACCTCGTGCACCTGCTCGCAAGCCAGCCGCTGGCTGACGATTTCGCAGTGTTGCTCGAGCGCTACGGACCGGCGTCGGCGCCACACGCGAAAACCCAATACGACTCCAAGGACCGACTCATCGACCGACTTCGGCAGGCAAACGTCGTGCGGGTACAACGGGTTTCAGCGATGACCGACCAGGAGCTGGCCGCTCCCCTGGGTGATGCGCTGTTAGCTCGGGTTCAGCCGACCATTGGCCATCACCTTCAGAGTTTGGTGTTTCACGAGGGTTATCACGCTGGTCAGTTATCATCCTGGCGCAAGACGCATGGCTTCACGCCCGTGCGCTGGACTCTGGGACCACCGACCTCTGAGAATCGGAGCAAACAGATGAAGCGCCTCTGCGTATTCGCAGGCTCGAGCCCCGGGACTCGGCCCGAGTATCAACGCATGGCGGAGGAGCTGGGCCGTGCCTTGGCAGATCGGCAGATCGGTCTGGTCTACGGCGGGGCCAAGGTCGGGCTCATGGGTGTCCTGGCGAATGCGGTACTGGCATCGGCCGGCCAGGTCGTCGGCGTCATCCCCAAGATCCTCGAGGAAAAGGAAGTGGCGCACGAAGGCCTGACCGAGCTCCGTGTCGTAGGCTCGATGCACGAACGAAAAGCCGTCATGGCGGATCTCGCCGACGGCTTCGTCGCACTGCCAGGTGGGTGGGGCACCTTGGATGAGTTCTTCGAAGTCTTGACGTGGGGGCAGCTCGGACTGCATCGGAAGCCGTGTGGACTCCTGAACGTCCAAGGCTACTTCGACGGCCTGTTGTCTTTCGTAGACCATTCGATTCACGAGGGGTTTGTTCGGCGCGAATACCGCTCGATGATTTCGGTCGCGAACTCGCCCGGAGAGCTTCTCGATCTGCTGGGCACCTATGAACCTCCCGTAGTCGAGAAGTGGCTCGATCGAGCCTCGACGTAGAGTCCAATGCCATTCAATTCCCTGTTCGCTCGAATGCTGTTTCCGGCTCTGATCGTCGCACTCAACATGATCGGGTCGTCACCCGCGCTCGCGCAGACTCAGGTAGCGACGCTGGAGGAGCTACGTCGCCAGTTGAGCCCAGGCGATTTCATCTCGATTGTCCGGACCACAGGAGACCCAGTCAGGGGGCAGCTGCGCCGGCTTGGGGACACCGACCTCGACTTGCATGCCGACACTCAGCGCGCCTCACTGGAACAGCGACGTCCCCTTGACCTCAAGGTTCCGCTCAGCGCGATTCAGTCGATCGAGCGGCCCCGTGACACTTCGCGAAACGGTGCGCTCATCGGGGCAGGCGTTGGCGCGGGCTTCTCGCTTGCGATGTTCATTCACGCCGCGGCCGTCGACTTCAATGAAATCGACGAGTGGGCCGCAGGCTATCTGGTGGCCGGGGCTATCAGCACCGGGATCGGTGCGCTGGCCGGCTGGGCGATCGACCGAGCGCACTCGAAGCCACACATTCGGTTCGATGCCCCGTACCCACGAACTGCG
>JBEBGB010000644.1:0-3134 GCA_040081675.1 Vicinamibacterales bacterium | reverse complement strand
GTCCGTGTCCGAGTCGACGGTGACCGTCTGCGACCACACCGTGCGTCCGGGACGGTCGGTGTAGCCGTTCACGAGCATGAAGCTGCCGCTTCCGCTCGTGTTGTCGCCGGCCGTCTCCCACAGCGAATGGTTGTTGAGTGCCGACGTGGTCACGCTGAAGACGCCGGGATCCCACAGGTCGTTCGTTCCCGGGGTCTTGTAGACGTACTCGGAGGTGAATCCGATGTCACCCGCAGTGAAACTGCCGTTGGTTACCAAATTAACGGGTGCTGCACTCGCGACGTTGGACGCGCCCAAGGTAATTCCCATCGCGATGCCGACAGCGGCAAGCCTTGCCAATACGGTCATATTCAGGACCACTCCTGGCCGAGGTACGAACCACGTTCGATGCCATTGTCGCGGTTAGGCCCATGTGGTCATATTTTCAACAACTTGCAGAAAATGGCATCCCGTCGAGGCTGAAGAAATTTCCGTCAAGTCTTTGACTTTGGAGCTATTAAATCCGCATTTGGCAGACATTATGGCGAACTCAACCTCGCCGCATCTCTGTTAAAAGATGAGCTGGATGTCATCGATAACCAGCTGCCAATGATGAGTTTAAGTGAGCCAGGTAAGTTCGGCGGCCCGGCTGTGATCGGCGGCTCTCTTGCGCTTTAAACGCTTGTTAGCTCAACAAGGAAGACTAACGCGTCAAGGTTCCGCCACCGATCGGGTGGAATATACGAGACGGGGATTGAGGAAGGTTCGGCTAGCCTAAGATGGCGGGCGATGGCGAGGTGGTCGAAAGCGTTCCGGGCGAAGCGAGGACCTGAGCCGTTTTGTCTATCTTGTAACCGATAGTGCCACCGGCGTTCTACGCACCCGTCGCCATTCTCAGCGTCTTTCTGTTCGGGGTGCCGATCGCCGCCTGCATTGCAGCGACGGGCGAGCGGCGCGTCGTCATTCTCTGCTTTCACAGCTTTGTCGCCGGCATCCTTGGCTTGGCGCTCGCTTTTCAGGCGTGCTGGACGGCCGGATTCGGCGTGCACCGCGCGGCGCCGTGGGTCGTTGCGGCTGTTGTTCTCGCCAATATTGCGGTCGCCCCTATATGGCTTCGTCTGAAATCCCGCGGCTTCACATGGTCGCAGACGCAGGGACTCGCGGCCTTCGTCTTCGTGGCCCTGATGACCAACGCGGTCTACGCCGTGAACAGCGGCGAGCCGTATTACGGACGAGCGTGGGGCGACCAACTGAACTACAGCCTGCTCGCGCACTACCTTCGGGTTGGTCCGCCGCCGGATGATGCCCTGTCCACGCGCCCCGCGATGGCGGTGGTAGCCCAACGCAAGCTACTGAGCGACCGCATTGGACAATCGTTCGTGCACGCCTGGGTCGCGGAACTCACTCACGGCCCCGAGTTGGAGACCTTTCACGCCACCGGCGCACTGGCAATTCTGGCAACGACGGCGGTGGCCTTTCTCGTGGGCCTTGCGATTGGCGCCCCCGCCACCGCGGCGGCGGTATTCGCCGTGGCCGTAGCGATGGCGCCTCCAACGCAGTCCATCGTGCTCGAGTCGTTTCTGAGTCAGGCGCTCGGGACGCCGTTTGTCGTCTACGCCGTGGTGGTCGCGTCGTTGCTGCTGTCGACCGGAAGCGTCGTCTGGCTTGCGCTGCTCAGCGCCGCGACGGCCTGGGTGTGCATCGCTTATTTCGAGTTTCTGCCCGTGCTGATTGGCGCGGTGTTGACGCTGCTGGTGGCCTCGAGGATCATCGACCGCCGGCGCCAACCTCCCTACCTGGTTCTGTGTGCTGCGCTGGCTGGCGGCGTCGTCACCGGACTGTTGTTCAACAGTCGCGTTGTGACCCTCATCGCCAGAATCAGCGGCCTCGCGGGATTCGAAAAATTCTTTCCGTTTGCGTACTCCGCAGAGGGCATCACGCGGTTGGTGGCGGGTGACGCAGCCGTGCAGCTTGTTGGCCCGGCGTGGAAGGTCGCTGCCGTCGCCAGTGTGACGGCGCTGACAGCAACCGCGATGGCCGGATTTGTGTCTGCGGCGCTACGCCGCCACGCCGCAGCAGTGCCTGTGCTCGCGCTGACTCTTGTGCCATGGGCGATTCGACTCCTCCCAGGCGAGCATTCGTACCAGTTCTATAAGTTGCTGCAGTCGTTCTGGCCCTACACATGGCTCGGTCTTGGAGCGCTCACGGCGGAGACCTCGCGCGGGTGGCTTTATCTGACGACCATGAAAGGCACGCGGACGACAGCGTTCGGTGTGGCGTTTGCGGCCGTCATGGCAACAGCTGCGGCGTCGCTCCACATGGTGGCAGTAGAAGCGAGAGGAGAGTCGCCGCGATCCGGGATCAACGGTTACCTCAGAACGTACGGCACTCGTCAGATGCGGACGCTGTTCAACAACCGGAGAGAATCGAACCTCGTGGTGAGCCTGCCGGACAGACGCGTTTATCAGGACGGGCTGTTCAACGGAGTGGCGGCACTACAGCTCGATTCCACGTTTGTCCGCATGCAGTCCATGTGGCTGGCGACCAACGACGATCAGGAGTACCGGCAGTCCACCACCACAGCGATCCCGGGCGATCAGTCCACCCCGAACGTTCGAAGCCTCGACCCGACGTTCGCCGGCAATCTCAGCGACCTTCTGGTGCTTCAGATTGGCTCGAGCTATCTGCGGCCGGACCCGTCCCTCTTCGAAGAAGTCGCCTCGTACCGACGCATGCACGTCTTTCATCCGGTGGGATCGGCGTGGCTCCTGGCACGGACGATTCTTCCGCAGCCTGTAGAACAGATAGTCGGGCGAGACGAGCAGATCACGGCCGGTAACCATCCGCCGCAGTACGTGCGCCTCGACATCGAATCCGGTGACGAGCGACAGGCAGGCATCGGCATCACAGTCCGATACCATCGGCCCGCTGGCTCCCGACTTCAGTTCTGGCATGTGTACTCGAACGGTCCCTACGGCACCGTCGTCCACGCGCCTGGCGGAGCCAACGGCGAGGATACGGTGGTCATTCCGAGCGGCCCACTTCGCAGAGGAGTGACGCAGATCTACTTCGGTCCCAGGAGCGATGCAAACCCGTCCAGCGTTGAACTGACCACCGAAACGGCGACGATCACGGACATCGTCTACGGTGGTCCG
>JBEBGB010000643.1:0-3137 GCA_040081675.1 Vicinamibacterales bacterium | reverse complement strand
ACGCTCCACCCGTAGTGCGCGCGTAGCCACGCGACCGTCAGCGGCGAGACGAACCCACCGATGTTGATGCCCATGTAAAACAGGTTGAAGCCCGCGTCCCGCAACTCGGGTCGGTCGCGATAGAGGTTGCCCACGATGGTCGAGATGTTCGGCTTCAGCATCCCGCTGCCGCAGGCAAGCAGAGTCAGGCCCGTATAGAAGAAGGGGAGGGACTCGACCGCCAGCACGAGATGACCGAGCATCATGACGATCCCGCCGATGATGACTGCTCGATAGAAGCCGAGCACGCGATCAGCCAGAAGGCCGCCGACCAGTGGCAGCAGGTACACGCCGCCGATGTATCCGCCGTAGACGCGGCCGATGCGAGCCGCATCGAAGTGCAGCGCCTCGTCCATGTAGAGCGTGAGAATGGCCATCATCGAGTAGAAGCTGTACCGCTCCCACAGCTCGGTGAAGAACAACACGTAGAGGCCAGTCGGGTGTCGGTGAGCACGTTCTGCAGGGACGACGGGCATCGATCTGTGCGCCACTGTAGCAGACAGTCTCGGCACGATCGGCCAGTGGCATGTTCACGCCGGACACTGGGGAGCCGAATGGTACAATTGGCCGCATGGCTGACACGACACCGCGCACGGTCTTCTGCGTCAAGCTGCAAAAGCAACTGCCGGCACTGGACGCCCCGCCGTGGCCGGGCGAACTGGGCAAACGCATCTACGAAAACGTGTCGGTTGACGCGTGGCGACAGTGGGAAGATCGGATGAAGATGATCCTGAACGAGTACCGCCTCATGCCGTTTCAGAAGGAGGCGCAGGACCTCGTCGCGAAGCACATGGAAGAGTTCTTCTTCGGCGAAAACGCCGCGCTCCCTCCTGGATATATGCCGGAACAACCGAAGTAGCACGCGGGCTCGATTCGATGTTCGAGTCCGAGGATCGCCACCGCGCCTGCTGGTACGGGCGTCGAACGCCCGAAATCCCACCAAATCTGGGCTTCCACACCATTGAGGACGGGCAATTGCTGTTCTGTGCACATCCGATGCTGTTTCCCGTCGTTGGCTATCAGTTCGACGTGCGGAACTGCGAAGGGTGCGACTACTTCCGCGCTCGGCATAAAGAGTCCGAAAGTACCAAAGTCAGATGACATTTAGGCTAGGCCAGAGGTTGCAATCTATCTGTACTCGGAATTAGCCCAACTGTAGTGATCCACTGCATAGATCCAGCTGGGCTTTCGCTTCTGCACGGCGTATCTTGCGAAAATGCTCGTGTTTTCGTCAACATGCCTTCCGCGTCACGCTTGGCACCCATCTTGATACTCATGCGTTGTAGCTGGGCCACACCTGGCCGCCACGGAGGAAAACGGTGAGTACAGAACGTAAAGAACGTCGCGGGTTTGCATCCATGTCTCCTGAGAAGCAGCGCGAAATCGCCAGCAAGGGTGGGCGCGCCGCCCACGAGAAGGGAACCGCCCACGAGTGGACGGCAGATGAGGCGCGGTCGGCCGGTCGCAAGGGCGGCCAGGTCAGTCGCGGTGGCCGCGGTCGGCTGATCGCCGAGTCCACACCCTCGACAGAGAGCAACTCCTAAGAGCGGCCCACGGTAGACGGTTGCGCGTCAGGTCCGGACGCGTACCCGGGGGCGCTCGCCCTTTCGTCTGCCTGCCGTTAGTATTGGACCGAAGCTCGCGGCGATGTACGCCGCGAGCTCTCCTATTTTCACGACGCCACTCCTGTTGTCTGTCGTGCTCCCTCGCCAGGCGCTCCTCATTCTTTTCTGCGTTGTTGCGCTCGGTGCCGCCTGCAAGGAGGACGGCACCATTGCGGTGCATTCGATCAGCTTCACGGGCGTGACGCACGTGGACGTCGCGCTCCTGAAGTCGTCGCTGGCCACACGCGAGAACACGCAAGTCCCAATCTTTGGATGGCAGCTGCCGTGGGCTCGCAAGAACGCGTTCGACCGAGGCAGGTTCGACGCGGACCTCCAGCGCATCACAGCGTTCTATGCCGATCGTGGCTATCCCAACGCCAGGGTCACGAACGTCGAGGTAAAGCCGAACGAGAACCAGAGCGCTGTGGATGTCTCGCTCGCCATTGATGAGGGCGAACCGGTTCGCATTGCTGCGGTGGAGTTCCGCGGCTTCGAGAGCCTGCCGGCGAAACAGCTCGAGCTGCTGAAAGAGCGCGTCGCGCTCAGTGTCGGAGCGCCACGCGATCGTCAGCTCGTCACGGTGGCTCACGAAGCAGCCGTGAACGAACTTCGCGACCAGGGCTATCCCTATGCCCGTGTCGGCACCGCCGAAGACGATGGTCCGTCTGGCCGCGCGGCTACGATCGTCTTCACTGCCGAGCCTGGGCCCATCGCGCACTTTGGCGACATCCAGATCTCGGGCAACACCAGCGTCAGTCGGACAGTCATCGATCGCCAGCTGACATTCAAGCCCGGAGATCTCTATCGGCGAAGTCTTGTGCAGCAGTCGCAGCGGCAGCTCTACGCCCTCGAGCTTTTTCAGTTCGTGAACGTCGAGGCTCTCGAGCCCGAGTTGAAGAGTGCTGTCGTGAAGATGCGCATCACCGTGACGGAGGGCAAACACCACCGCGTCAACTTCGGTGTGGGCTACGGGACTGAGGAAAAAGGTCGTGTCGATGCTGAGTACCGCCAACTGAACTTCCTTGGCGGGGCGCGGTCTGCTGGCGCGCATGCCCGATGGTCGTCACTCGACCGAGGATTGCGGCTCGATTTCGTCCAACCGTATTTCGTTGCACCGCATCTCTCACTCGGCGGGGAGGCGCAGCAGTGGTACACCTACACGCCGGCGTACCGCTCGATTGTGACGGGTGCAAAAGCCACGCTCACTCACCGCCAGACTCAGAAGTTCAGCTGGTCACTCTCAGTGGGTTCGGAGCGCAGCAGCAGCTCGATCGAAGCGCCCTTTTTGAACGACCCGCTGCTGTACGCAGACCTCATCGCACTTGGCCTCGATCCAACGACGCTCACACAGGCGGGAACCCTGAGTTCACTCGGATTCGACGTGCAGCGAAACACGACCGACAACCCGCTGAATGCCCATCGAGGCATCCAGTTGGCGGTGCACGCCGAGGAAGCTGGCCGGCTGCTGCCGGGGACGTTCAACTACTACGCGCT
>JBEBGB010000642.1:0-3141 GCA_040081675.1 Vicinamibacterales bacterium | reverse complement strand
ACGGGTCGAGCAGGATAGGCGAGCAGCGATCGCCCGAGGAGCCACTTACCAGCGAGATCGCCTCGCGACGCGCGCACTCGCCAGCTGGTGTCGGGATTGATTAGCTCGACTGCATCGAACGGCGCCGACCAGTCTGTCCAGCGTAGCTCTGGCTTCGGAGAGTCTGGGTGCGCGACGATGCCGAAGCCCCCCATGCGGCGGACATCTTCCACGACATCGGCCGGATCGCCGGCCAGAGGATAGGGCGACTGTGGAAGTCCGACGGCGACGTAGTGTCCGCCCCGTGTGCTGATCTCCACACCGTCGATAACGAGCACACCGGCGCGATACGCAGGCGCGTCGGGCCGACGCGTGCCATCCCCGTGGTCAGTGAGGACGACGAACTGCAGACCGGCACGGGCGGCTGCTGCGGCAATGTCGTCAGCACTTCCCCGGCCGTCCGAGAGTTGGCTGTGCACGTGCAGCAACCCGCGGACAGTGCCGTCGCTCCAGGGTGTGGCGAGCGTCACGCGCTCCAGCGGAAGCGACCACCACCAAACAGCAACGGCGGCCACGAGGGCCGCCGTCAGCAGTCCAACACGCTTCACGCGCGTCCTACAGCTTCGCTGCCGACTTCAGTGCCGCAGCCTTGTCCGTCCGTTCCCAGGTGAACTCCGGCTCGGTGCGACCGAAGTGGCCGAACGCGGCGGTCTTCGTGTAGATCGGGCGGCGCAGGTCGAGCTCCTCCATGATGCCGCGAGGCGTCAGCTTGAAGTGCGCGCGAACCAGCTCGGTGATCTGCTCCTCGGGAATGCGGCCCGTCCCCTCGGTGTCAACCATGACCGACACCGGGTCAGCCACGCCGATGGCATACGCGAGCTGCACGAGCGCGCGCTCCGCAATGCCGGCAGCGACGATGTTCTTCGCGATGTACCGCGCCATGTAGCACGCGGAGCGATCGACCTTCGTTGGATCCTTGCCCGAGAACGCTCCGCCGCCATGCGGCGCGGCGCCGCCGTAGGTATCGACGATGATCTTGCGGCCAGTGACGCCGGCGTCGCCGTGCGGACCACCGATGACGAACTTGCCGGTCGGGTTGATGTAGACCTTGGTGCTGGCGTCCACCATGCTCGATGGCATCAGCGGCGTGATGATCTTGCTGTTGATGTCAGCGAACATCGCCTCGTTGGTCACGTCGGGGCTGTGCTGCGTCGACACGACGATGGCATCGATGCGCAACGGTTTGTGGCCGTCGTATTCGACCGTCACCTGCGACTTGCCGTCGGGCCTGAGGTAGTCGAGCCCACCCGTTCGCCGCGCGTTCGAGAGGCCACGCGTGAGCTTGTGCGCGAGCATGATCGGCAACGGCATCAATTCCGCCGTTTCCGTGCACGCAAAGCCGAACATGAGGCCCTGGTCGCCGGCACCACCGGTGTCGACGCCTTGCGCAATGTCGCGCGACTGTTTGTGAATCGTCGAGAGGACCGCGCAGGTTTCGGCATCGAACCCGAACTTTGCGCGCGTATAGCCGACATCGGCAATGGCCGCACGCACAACGTCCTGGTATTCGATGACCGCGCTGGTCGTAATCTCACCTGCGACGACGGCCAGACCGGTTGTGACCAGCGTTTCGCACGCCACGCGCGCAACCGGATCCTGCGTCAGGATCGCATCGAGAATCGAATCCGAAATCTGATCGGCGATCTTATCAGGATGGCCTTCAGTCACTGACTCCGACGTAAAGAGGTGCCGTCCGTTACGGCTCATGCCGCGACTCTCCTTCTGTGCGTCCAGAATCGGACGCCCTGCGTAATTGCTTGGAACAAGTTATGACAAACAGTTCACTGTAGCAGATTCATGCCCGTGGGTGGAACCGCTCGTACACCGTGCGAAGACGCGCGGCCAGCACGTGCGTATAGATCTGCGTCGTCGAAATGTCCGCGTGGCCAAGCATCATCTGAATCGCTCGAAGGTCCGCCCCGTTATCCAGAAGATGCGTGGCGAACGAATGCCGCAGCACATGCGGACTGATCGAGGCTCGAATGCCGGCGCCGCGGCCATGGGCCGTCAAGAGACGCCAGAAGCTGACACGACTGATGCCGCCGCCCCGCCCGTTCAGGAACAGTCGCGGCTCGGCGCGCCTGACTTGCCGTGCGCGCGCCGCCAACACCGGGCGCCCTTCGCGCTGGTAACGCCGCACCCACTGCGCCGCATGCGCACCAATGGGAATCAGTCGCTCTTTGTTGCCCTTGCCGATGCACGTCAGGTATTCCTCGTCGAGATGCAGGTCTGCGGCTCGAACCGCGACGAGTTCGGACACGCGCATGCCCGTCGCATAGAGCAGTTCGATCATCGCCCGATCGCGAAGACCGAATGCCGTGGTGATGTCCGGCTGCACGATCAGCCGCTCGACGTCGTCAGCAGAGAGATGCTTGGGCAGCGCCGGCCACGCGCGAGGCGGCGAAAGGTCATCGGCAGGACTCTCCGCCAGACGGCGGTCGAGTACCAGGAACCGATAGTAGCCACGCACCGCTGCGACGGACCGTGCAACCGAGCGCGGCGACAGACCCGAGGCCATGCGTTGACGGACGAAGGCTTCGAGTCCCTTGCGGTCCATCGCTTCGAGTGCGACGCCCTCGCTTTCGGCGAAAACCGACAGCCCGCGCAGGTCGCGGGCATAGCTCTCGAGCGTGTGCTCGGCGAGGCGGCGTTCGACCCGGAGATGATCCAGGTACGCATCGATCATCTTTTGGCGTATGGTAACATCCGCGGTTTCGAGGCCGCACTGAGCATGTCTGTCCGTTCGAAGTGGCAATCCCTCCCGACCGAGGCTATCAACCCCGGAACCCTCGCAATCGACAAGCTGTCGTCGGTCGACATCGTCGAGAGCATGTTGAACGAGGACCGGAAGATGCTGGCGGCCGTTCAGCGCGAAAAGGAACGCATCGCGGTCGGCGTCGATATCATCGCGCAGGCGCTGCGCAAGAAAGGCCGCGTGATCTTCGTTGGCGCCGGCACGAGCGGGCGCCTCGGAGTGCTCGAGTCTGCGGAGATGCCAACCACCTTTGGCACGGACTCCGATCTCGTCCTGGCCATCATGGCCGGCGGCAAGAACGCGTTCCTGAAAGCCAAGGAAGGCGTCGAAGACAATTACGAAGAGGG
>JBEBGB010000111.1:0-11862 GCA_040081675.1 Vicinamibacterales bacterium | reverse complement strand
CATCCTGATTGCGCGCAGCGGAGCGGTGGATGTGCTGCTGCTGGACGTGAAGATGCCTGGCATGAGCGGCATCGATGTGCTGAGGGTCCTCGCCGCCTCCCCGCCCCCATGCGCCATCGTCCTGCTGACGGCGGCGGTCTCGGACGCCGACGCCATCGAGGGCTTGCGGCTCGGGGCGCGAGGCATCGTGCTGAAGGAGTCGTCGCCAGACACGCTCCTCGAGTGCGTGATGTGTGTCTCACGTGGCGAGCAGTGGATCGACCGCGAAATGCGCGCGCGAGTAGAGGACGCACCAGCCCGACTGGCGTCGAGCGCCGGCGATCCGCGCCGGGCGCTGACCGCGCGCGAAACAGAGATCGTCCGGATGATTGCCCAGGGACTGCGCAACAAGGTCATCGCCGAGCGGCTGTCGATTTCCGAGGGCACGGTGAAGATTCACCTGCACAACGTCTACGACAAGCTCGGTCTGGATGGCCGACTGGAGCTCATGCTCCACGCCCAGAAGCAGGGTCTCGCCTGACCCGCTAGTTGTCCTGGTACGCGTCCTTGAACTGATCCCTCAGCACCGACTTCTTGAACTTGCCAACGGAGGTCCGCGGGATCTCCGAGACGAACTCGATGGTGTCGGGCAGCCACCACTTGGCGAACATCGGCGCGAGAAAATCGCGGAGCGCCTCGGCACTGGCAACGCTTTCCTTACGCAACACCACGACGGCCAGTGGACGCTCGTCCCATTTGGGATGCGGCACGGCAACCACGGCCGCTTCAGCGACGGCCGGGTGCGACATCAACGCGTTCTCGAGCGCGACCGAACTGATCCACTCGCCGCCAGACTTTACGAGATCCTTCGCTCGATCGGTCAGCTCCACGCACCCGTCAGGGTGAATCATCACGACGTCGCCGGTTCGGAACCAGCCGTCGGGCGAGAAGCGCGAGTCAGGACCGTCCACGTTGTAGTACTGGCGCGCGACCCACGGACCTCGCACCTCCAACTCCCCCATCGTCTGACCGTCCCAGGGGACTTCCTTGTCATCAGCAACCGCACGCACCTCGACGAACGGCAGCGGCTTCCCCTGCCGCGATCGATATTCGATTTGCGTCTTGAACGGCGCGTCCTCCAGTGACTCTGGCAGATGGCAGACCGTGCCAAGCGGCGTCAGCTCGGTCATGCCCCAGGCGTGAACTATTCGGATGTTGTGGCGCTCTTGATAGGCGGCGATCAACGAGGGAGGGACTGCGCTGCCGCCGATGGCGATGGTCCGCAAGGCGCTCAAATCGTTGGCGCCGGGACTCTTGTCGAGTTCCTGGAGCATGCCCAGCCAGACCGTGGGGACACCAGCCGTGAGGGTGACCCGCTCGCGGACGATCAGGTCCAGCACGCTGGCGCCGTCGAGAAACGGCCCTGGAAAAACCTGACCGCAGCCAAAGAGTGTTCCGGTAAACGGCAACCCCCAGGCGTTGACGTGGAACATGGGAACGATTGGCAGAATCACGTCGCGCTCACGCACCGCAAGCGAATCGACGAGACCCTGCGAGAAGGAATGCAGCACGAGAGCACGGTGCGAGTACAGCACCCCTTTCGGCCGACCTGTTGTGCCTGAGGTGTAGCACATCGCTGCGGCATCGTTCTCGTCGCGCACCTCATCGACATCGTTGTCGGCATTGGCGGAGGCAAGGAGTTCCTCGTAGTCGAGGACGTTGTTCGCACGGCTCGGCTCAGACCTCGACGCAGACCCAGAGGCAGACCCAGACGCGATCACGACGACCTGGCGGATCGACGGCGTCTGCGCACGAAACTTCTCGAACAGCGGCAACAGGCTCTCGTCGAGAATGATGACGGCGTCCTGCGCATCGTTCACGATATAGGCAAGATCGTCATGATGCAGGCGAAGATTGAGGGTGTGCAACACCGCGCCCATCGAGGGGATGGCCAGATAGGCCTCCAGATGTTCCTGGCTGGCCCACGCGAGCGTCGCGACCCGCTCGCCGCGCTTGACACCGAGCTCGGTCAGTGCCGCACCGAGGCGTCGCACACGATCGAGCACCACGGCGTAACTGGTTCGGGTGATCGTCCGGTCCGGACGACGGCCGGATACGGGTCGATGCGCGAACAATGTCCGCGCTCGGCGTGCAATGGCGGGAATGGTCAGCGGAAAATCCATCATCAGCGCGTGCATGGCGCCGGAACATATCCGCTACGCGCCTTCGACGCAAGACACAATCTGACTGCTGGAGTAAACTACGTCGTTTTGTTCTGCTCGGAGTCTTGACCGGCCGAAGATGTTGCGCATGAGTCAAGCTTTCCCTTGATATAGGATTAGCCCGCCGTGCATCCTGACCTCCAAGACGCTATCGACTTCCACAAGGCCATCATCGAAGAAGGTGGCAAGGCTCTCGTCGGCTATGACACCGCCAAGGCGCTCGCCAACGTTGTGCTCATGTCGGAGATCCCGACGACCTACGACAAGCGCGAGCAGCGCCAGGTGAACTCGGGCAACCTGCTCTTGCGCGGCGTTCCCGGCGTTGGCAAGACGTTCTTCGGCGTCATCCTTGCCTCGATCAGCAACGCCAAATTTGCGCGTATCCAGGGCCGCGCCGACCTGCAGCCGACCGAAGTCGTTGGTTTCCAGATGATCAACCCGGCCACTGGCGAACTGGTGACCGAGTTCGGCCCCATGGCGTCGGCCGAGGTCATCCTGCTCGACGAAATCAACCGCATTCCGCTCAAGTCGCAGAGCGCCTTCCTCGAAGCCTTGCAGGACCGCACGATCACGGTGGGGAAAGAGACCTACGAGCTGCCGATTTTCAGTTTTGCGATCGCGACCATGAACCCGATCGAGCTGGGCCAGGGCACCTTCCCGCTCTCGGAGGCCGCGACGGACCGCTTCGCCATCATGATCAACATCGGCTATCTGCCCCCATCGGAGGAACAGAAGCTGGTGAACTTCGACTTCAAGCGGGTACGGCTCAACCCGCTCATGTCGAAGGACCGGATCATCGAGCTGCGCTCCCGCATCAGCGAAGAGGTGTTTCTGCACGAGCGACTCGGCATGTACGTCCAGCGTCTCGTTGCCGCCACCCGTCCCTACAACCCGGACACGGACTGGCACGTGCGGTCGGTGTCCGAGCTCGTCGAGAGCGGCGTCGACCTCGGTGCCTCGCCGCGGGCCATCATCTGCTGGGGTCGGCTCGCGAAGGTCTGGGCGCTCCTCATGCACGAGCGGGACGAAGTGCTGCCGGAAGATATTCAGGAACTCGCACAGTACGTGCTTGGCCACCGTATCTGGCTGGGCCCTCACGCCGCGAGCCATGGCCTGACGACCGAGGCGGTCGTGCAGGACATCATCGCCCGGGTTCCTGTCCCATGAGGACGCGGGACCACGAGGAGCTCGCGCCTCTCGTCAACCTCGCAGACATCTCGGAGATCGAACTCGTCATCCTCAAGCGCATGCGCGAGATGACGATGGGCGATCATCGAAGCCGTTCGATCGGTTCGGGGTTCGACTTTCAGGGACTGCGCGACTGGCAGCCGGGCGACAAGTTCTCGTACATCGACTGGGCACAGTCCTCGCTCAACAACTTCTCTCCGCTGGTCGTGCGCGAGTTCGACCAGCCGAGCACGGCGACGGTCATGCCGATCGCCGACTTCTCGGCGTCGACCCGGTGCGGCGTGGGCGGCGTGCCGATCGCGGCAGCTGTCACCCGCGCGATCGCCACGATCGGCATGTCGGCCGTCTTCTTCCAGGATCCATTTGGACTGGTCACCTTCGACCGCGGCTTCGAGCATCTCGCCGCCCTGCGTCCGCGGCTTGGCAAGAGCCACGTGGTGCACTGCGTCGATGCGTATCAGTACGAACGCGGTCTGCAACACCTGCGTCGCAGCGGCTCCATCAGCACCTCGCTCGGCGGGTTCGTTCGACGCCACGCCATGCTGCCCGTGATCTCCGACTTCCTCTTCGACGATGCGGACGAGGTCATCAAGGAACTGGCGCTGCTGTCGGTGACCCATGATGTCTTCCTGGTGCTGATCGACAGCACCTTTGCGTTCGAACTTCCGAAACTGTCCGCGGGCTGGATTGAGCTCTCCGATGTCGAGACCGGACGAACACGTACGATCTCGCGACGGCAGTATGCGCAACTGGCCGAGCAGGCCAGGGACTGGCAACAACGTGTACAGAAGCAAGCCAAGGCCGTCGACCTCGATGTCGTCGTCATCGGACTCGATCAGGCCAAAACGGACATCGCTCTCACTGAATTCGTCGTCGAACGACGCTTGCGGAAAACCCATGAGTAAACGGCTCTTCCTCGCTGGCGTTCTCCTGGTCGGGCTATGTGGCCCCGCCAACGCGCAACCCGCTCCAACCAGGGAGTCGGGCACACGAAACGTCGAAACCGATCCCATCCGCTGCTGGTGGCGCACGAGCGCCGGCGCCGTTCGAATCGGCGAAGAGTTCGACGTGTCGTTGACCTGCGCGGTCCTCGAGACCGAGGCGGTGTCTGTGGTGGTGGATGAATCGCGGCTTGGCAACGCGGTGGTGCAGATGGCGCCGTTCGAGGTGGTGGCTGGCACGCACCCTGCCGACCTGCATGCCGGCTTGCGCCGCTTCTTTCAGTACGAGTATCGGCTGCGAATCATCAACCCCGACGCGGTCGGCACTGACGTTCGCATTCCGGACGTCGCGCTGCACTATCGGGTGAACAGCAGTGTGGGCGGCAACACCTCGGTGCAGGGCCGCGACCTGCTCTATTACCTGCCGCCTCAGGTTATCCGCGTCGAGTCGATGGTGCCCGACGGCGCGACCGACATTCGCGACTCTTCGGGCGCCAGTTTCGCCGCGCTCGATGCCCTGACATTCCGCGCAGGACTGTTCAACATCCTCGGCGTTGCGCTTGTCGCGTTCGGAGCGTTGGTTGTCCTGCTGCTGCTCTTCCGGCTGGCTCGCGGCGCACGGAGCAGGACGCCGGCGGACCAGCGCGAGCTCTCGACGGGTTCACTGCTAGGTGTTGCAACCCGCGAACTCGCTGCACTCGGTCAGCAGCGCCAGTCGTCTGGCTGGACGGACGAACTCATGGCTCGAGCGCTTTCAGCGATTCGAATTGCAGGGGCAGGAGCGATCGGTCGCGCCATCAGCCAGCGCACAGTGGCCGCTGGGGCCGACGAAGGCGAAGGCCGGCTGTTTGCCAAAGGTCCACGCCGCGGCACCACGCGCATCGTTTCGGCGTCGACGACTCCAGCCGATCTGACTCGGTACCTTGCGCGCCTCCCGCAATCCGATGCTCGACGCTCGGGCATCGAGACGTTGCGCGATTCGCTGGTCTCGTTCACAGGCAGCCAGTACAGCCGCTCGGGCACTCGTGACGAATCGGCGCTGGACACGGCGCTCGAGGCAGCAACAGGTGTGGCCAAGGCTGTGAAATCTGAGCATTCCTTCCCACGCGTCCTGCTCAAGCGCTGGTCTGCGGACGCTGTTCCGGCGGAGCATCAGGCTTAGTGAAGAAGGCGGACCGCTAAATGTCCCTCAGCGAGGCACGTCAATACCTCGCCAATACGCTCGCGGACTGGCAGAACGTCCGGCTCGACGACCTGCAGTTCTGGCATCGCGGCGATGGGCGCCTTGTGGTGCTGGGCCTGGTCGTCCTCGCGATCTTCACTCTCATCGCACGCTCGTTTCTGGCGCGTCAGCCTGGCCGACACCGCCTTGTCGTACCTGCCCTGCTCCGGACATTGGGTCCGTCGTACCTCGGCTTCGTTCGACACTTGCCCCTGTTGTTCTTCATCGCGGGCATCCCGCTCATGACGCTCGCGGTCGCAGATCCGTTCACGTCGCTCGTGACCAGCGAAGTGTCGTATCCCGGACGCCGAATCGCATTGATGATCGACGCGTCCACGAGCATGCGCACCCCGTTCAAGGCCGCGCACCTGAACACGCGCGCGGAGACCGACGCCACGTTCTTCACGACTGTCGCGGCTGCCGAGCGCTTCGTACGTCTGCGGATGGAGCGGAACTACAAGGACTTGATGGCCCTGATCGAGTTCGGCAACGAGGCCTACGTCGTCACGCCCTTCACAAACGACTACGACAACATCCTCCTCAGCATCTCGCTCATCGGCGATCCCGTGGAGTATTCGCTATTTCCGGACCAGGGCACCATCATTGCCCAGGCGATCGAGCAAGGCACCGGCCTGTTCAAGGCCTTCAACTTCCTCGATGCGGCGGGCAATATCATGGTTATCTTTTCTGATGGTGAGGACACCCGCGTTCAAGTGGGCGAGAAAACGCTCGACGAGATTCTGCAAGGTGCGATCGACAACAAGATTCCGGTGTACATGGTCCGGACCAACTACGAACGGGAAAAGGGGAAGGTCATCCCCGACGAGATCTGGATCCCTGCTATTGAGAAGACCGGCGGCAAGTTCTACGCCGCAAGCAGCGAGGATGCCTTCCTCGCTGCCATCGCAGACCTCGACAAGGTGGCGGCGGGCACCATCGCCAGCCGCCAGTACACGAGTCAGCGCCCGCGCTTCGCATTCTTCGCGATGACGGCGGCGGCGTGCTGGCTCGCAGCCGTAGCCTTGAAGCTGGGACTGCCCCAGTTCCAGAAACTGCCCTAGGAGAAGACGATGAAGAGCATCGCAGCCGGACTCATTCTCGCAGTGCTGCTGTTTGCAGGCGGCGCGCTCAGCTTTCAGGAATCGCGTCATGCGCAGCGGCTCGCCGACGCGCATGAGCGGCTTGCCACGCTTCAATACACCGATGAAGGCGACCTGTCGAGCGGCTCGACGATCATCGATCGTCTGCCGCCTCCGATCGGACTGGCTGAGGGCATGGAATCGCGCCACCAGGCGACGGTCTCGTACTGGCTGGCTCGGTACACGTCGCTGACCGACGCCACCAGTGCCTTGAAGGGCCCCGCGCCGGCCGACGCGACCTTGCTGCTCCTCGCCGCAAACGCCGCGTTCAGGACCAGTGCGCCCCAGTCGAAGGACACCAAGGCCGTCGTCGCTCGCCTCGACACGGTCGTGCAGGCCTACGCTGACGTGTTGCGCAAGGACTCGATGCAAAGCGACGCCGCCTACAACTACGAATTCGTCGTGAAGCTGCGCGACTCGATCGCGAAGGCTCCGAAGAATGCGAAGAACGCCAAGAAGGGCCCACCGGAACCGCCAGACGAGAGCGTCGACCTGCCGACAGGCTCGACGATCCACGGCCGCCATGGTGGTCCGCCCGAAGGCGAGTCGATGAGCGACTTCAAGACGGTGACGCCGATGCGCTACGACGAGCGTGAAGAACAGATGGATCCGGGTCGCGGCCAGAAACTCCAGCGCAAAGGCTAGTCAAGAGGACTCGTGCTCGTACGGATCGACTTCAAGCAAATCGCGTTCGGACAGCCAGAGTTGCTCTGGCTGCTCCTGCTCCCAGCGCTGCTCTTCGTGCTGTGGTGCTGGCAGCTCGCGCGCCGGCGCGTGTTCGCGCGCCAATTGCAGCGGGCGCGTCTGGTGCCGGTCCGTGAGCGCTTCGCGCCGCTTGGCGATCTTCCCTTCTGGCTCTGTCTGATCCTGTCCTCCGCGGTCTTGATTCTTGCGCTCGCCAGACCTCACGGCCCAGCCACGGCGGTCCGTTCGGGCGGCGTCGACGTGGTGATTCTGCAGGATGGCTCCGCTTCCATGTACGTCCAGGACGTGGCCGGCAGCCGCTGGAAGCGCTCGGTGCAGTTCCTCAGAATCCTCGGCGATCAACTCAGCTGGAACAGCGACCGCATCTCACTGGCGCTGTTCGCGCACATTGCCGCGCCGCAAATCAGGCTGACGAAGGACCCGAACACGTTCTTCTTCTTCATAGACCATCTCGATGCAGCGTCGCCGTTTCGCATCGAGGACGAGACCACCTGGGACACGAACCTCGAGCAAGGCATCTACTGGGGACTTCGGCTGATCGAGCGCGACGAGGAGATCCACGGCAAATCGCCGAACGCCAAGGCGTTCATCATGCTCTCGGATGGAGAGTCGTGGAGCGGCGAGGTCGAGAAGTCGCTCAAGCGCGCGCAAGACGCAGGCGTGCCGCTCTTCGCCGTCGGAGTCGGAACGCTCGGCGGCGGAAAGATGCCGGAGTTCAAGGACAAGGAAGGCAACGTCGTCCACGACGCAGAGGTGCCCACCTCGTCGCGGCTGGATCGACCATCGCTCCAGAAGCTTGCCTCCGCGGGCGGCGGCCAGTACTACGAACTCGATCGCGATGGCGATCGATACATCGCCAACTCGATCATCGACACCGCGAAGCGCATGGCGCCGTCGCTCGGAGCGAGCGAAGAAGCCGAAGAACTCTACTGGCGCTTTCTGGTTGTGGCTGCCATCTTCCCGTTCCTGGGCATGCTCTTCCTTCGCGACCGGGCGGAGCTGTGGATTCAGGCGATCGGCGTGGCTGCCGCCGCGACGGCGGTGCTCTTCATCCTCGGCTAGAGCTCGGGCCGGCCCGACACGGGCCGGCCTGACACCCCAATCAGGCGAGGTCGAATCGATCGAGATTCATGACCTTGTCCCACGCGGCCACGAAGTCGTGCACGAACTTCTGGCGTGCGTCATCGCACGCGTAGACTTCGGCGAGCGCACGCAACTGCGAGTTCGATCCGAAGATGAGGTCGACTCGGCTGCCCGTCCATTTCAGCTCGCCCGTCCCGCGATCTCGCCCCTCGAAGATATCCCCAGCTTCGGACGTCGCCTTCCACGTGGTGCCCATGTCCAGCAGGTTGACGAAGAAGTCGTTCGTCAACGTCTCGGGCCGCTTGGTAAAGACGCCGACTTCAGACTGCACTGAACTGGCCCTGAGGACTCGCATCCCACCCACCAGAACGGTCAGCTCGGGAGCGGTCAGAGTCAACAGGCTCGCCCGGTCTATCAGCAGATACTCCGACGGCGCCGTAAGTCCCTGTCCGGCATAGTTACGGAACCCATCTGCGGTCGGCTCGAGCACCGCGAACGACTCCACGTCCGTCTGCTCTTGTGACGCATCCCCGCGTCCCGGAGCGAAGGGCACCTGAACATCCTGCCCGCCGCTCTTCGCGGCCTGCTCGACCGCCGCACAGCCGCCGAGCACGATCAGGTCTGCAAGCGAGACCCTCTTGGTGCCGCCGGCCTGCGCGTCGTTGAATGCCGTCTGTATGCCCTCCAGGGTCTGCAGCACCTTCGCCAGCTCGGATGGATTGTTGACGGCCCAATCCTTCTGCGGCTCGAGGCGAATGCGCGCCCCGTTGGCGCCACCGCGCTTGTCGGTACCGCGGAATGTGGCCGCAGACGCCCAGGCAGTTGCGACGAGCTGCGAGATGCTCAGTCCAGACGAGAGAATCGTGGATTTGAGAGCGGCGATGTCCGCCGCGCCAATCAGTTCGTGCGTCACGGGAGGAACGGGGTCCTGCCACAACAGCGGCTCCGAGGGGACCAGCGGGCCCAGGTAGCGCGCGATCGGCCCCATGTCGCGGTGAGTGAGCTTGTACCACGCTCTGCCGAACGCATCCGCGAACTGGTCGGGGTGTTCGAGGAAGCGCCGAGAGATCTTCTCGTAGGCCGGGTCGAACCGCAGCGAGAGGTCGGTGGTCAGCATGGTCGGCGCGTGATGCTTGGACGGATCGTGCGCGTCAGGGATCGTGCCAGCGCCCGCGCCGTCTTTCGCCACCCACTGATTCGCGCCAGCGGGGCTCTTCGTCAGTTCCCATTCGTACCCGAACAGGTTCCAGAAGAAGTTGTTGCTCCATCTGGTTGGTGAGGAGGTCCAGGTGACCTCGAGACCGCTGGTGATGGCGTCGCCGCCCTTGCCGCTGCCGAAGCTGCTCGTCCAGCCCAGGCCCTGCGCCTCGAGGCCGCAGGCTTCGGGTTCGGGACCCACGTGCGAGGCAGGGCCGGCGCCGTGGGTCTTCCCGAAGGTGTGCCCGCCGGCGATGAGCGCAACCGTCTCCTCGTCGTTCATCGCCATGCGACGGAACGTCTCTCGAATGTCCCTGGCCGCGGCAAGCGGGTCCGGATTGCCGTTCGGCCCTTCCGGATTCACGTAGATCAGGCCCATCTGCACGGCGGCAAGCGGGTTTTCGAGCTCACGGTCGCCGCTGTAGCGCTGGTCGGCAAGCCAGGTGCGCTCGGCACCCCAATTGATGTCCTCTGGTTCCCAGACATCTTCGCGACCTCCAGCAAAGCCGAATGTCTTGAATCCCATCGACTCCAAGGCGCAGTTGCCCGCGAGGACCATCAGATCAGCCCACGAGATCTTCTGCCCGTACTTCTGCTTGATCGGCCACAGCAGCCTGCGTGCCTTGTCGAGGTTCCCGTTGTCGGGCCAGCTGTTGAGGGGCGCAAAGCGCTGCGTGCCGGAGCCCGCACCTCCGCGGCCGTCGCTGATGCGATAGGTGCCTGCACTGTGCCAGGCCATCCTGATGAACAGTGGCCCGTAGTGGCCAAAGTCCGGCGGCCACCAGTCCTGGGACGTCGTCATCACCGACTCGAGGTCCTTCTTCAGGGCATCGAGGTCGAGCGTCTTGAACTGGTCGGCGTAACAGAAGTCGGTGCCCATGGGATCGCCCATTGGGGGGTTCTGCTGGAGCACCTTCAGGTTCAACTGATTCGGCCACCAGTCTCGGTTCGACGTGCCTTTGTGCGCTCCGCCCGAGACCGGGCACTTCATTTCGTTGTCCATGGTGACGTTGACCTCTCGATTGTGTGGTTGCGCCCCTGCCTCGCTGGACACTGCTCGAACGGCGTTTCCGCGTGCCTGGAGTTGAGCTGGGTGGGTATCGCGCGACTAATAGTAGCCCGGACGGCTACGCGCGAGGATTGCTTTGGTGTAACCTGCCGCCGCGGACTGCAGACGAACTCGGCAGCGATGGCCATTGAAAGCGCTACCCAGGGAGCCACGACATGTCACACATCTCCGACCGACGAAGCTTCGTGAAACACGCGGGCCTCCTCCTGGCGGGTGCGCAGCTCGCGCCCTGGTTGAAGCTCGTGCGCGCGGCGGACCTCGAGAGCGCCATCGGCGAGACATCCACCGGAAAGATCCGCGGCGTCGTCGTCGACGGCGTCAGGGTGTTCAAAGGCATTCCATACGGCGCACCAACCAGTGGCGCCAATCGATTCATGCCGCCTGTGAAGCCGACCGCGTGGACCGGCACCCGCGATGCGCTCGCGTTCGGGCCGACCGCGCCGCAAACGAGTGACAACTCAGGAACGACTGCCGCGGGTTCGCCGGTTCAGCAGAGTGAAGACTGCCTTGTGCTGAACGTCTTCACGCCTGGCTTGAACGATGGACGCAAACGACCGGTCATGGTGTGGCTGCACGGCGGCGGATTCTCGAGCGGCTCCGGCTCAGGACGGATCATCGACGGCACCAGCCTCGCGCACACGCACGACGTGGTCGTGGTCACGCTCAACCATCGGCTCAATGTCTTCGGCTACACCTATCTTGGCGACGCGATGGGAGCGAACTTCGCGATGTCGAGCAGCGTCGGACTGCTCGACATCGTGGCCGCGCTCGAGTGGGTGCGCGACAACGCGGCGAATTTCGGGGGCGATCCGAACCTCGTGACGATCTTCGGTCAGTCCGGTGGGGGCCGGAAGGTGTCCACTCTCATGTCGATGCCGAGCGCGAAGGGACTGTTTCACCGCGCTATCGTCGAGAGCGGCGCGGTGCTGCGCCTGGCGACCCACGTCGACGCCGTGAAGTACACCGATCTG
Source organism: Vicinamibacterales bacterium (assembly GCA_040081675.1). Taxonomy (GTDB): domain Bacteria; phylum Acidobacteriota; class Vicinamibacteria; order Vicinamibacterales; family CAVVIG01; genus CAVVIG01. The sequence continues at coordinate 146 of JBEBGB010000111.1, read as the reverse complement.
TTGCTGGGCGAGCTGGGTTTGAAAGCGGGGCAGATTCGCGAGCTGCAGAACGTGCCGATGGCGCGACTGCTCGCGGCCGACGCCGCTGTCCAGAAGAAGTTCACGCTCCACGAGCCCGGCATGACGACAAACACGCCAATGGTCGA
>JBEBGB010000641.1:0-3158 GCA_040081675.1 Vicinamibacterales bacterium | reverse complement strand
GCGGGTTCAAGTTGATCCAGACGATGGCCTGCTGGCGTCCAGTCGTTGCCTCTCCGGTCGGGGCAAACTGCCGCATCGTGCAGGACGGCGTGTCTGGTCTTCACGCGCGCCCGGGAGAATGGCGCGCCGCGATGGAGCGGCTGTACGAGAACGCGTCATTGCGCGCGAAATTCGGTGCTGCAGGTCGCCAGACAGTTGAGCGCGAGTACTCACTCGAGGTCTGGGCCCCCCGAGTTGCCGCCCTGTGGTCGCATGCTGCGGCGCGGGACACCGAGGCGCTATCGATGGCTGTGCCGACGCACACATGGGTGGACGTGTCTGCCGGGGCAGGCTCGCTACTCGCGGGGCAGGCCGCGCACTGGCCGGCTAATCGCGGAACAGACGCCGACCCCAGACCTGTGTCTTCCCGCTCGAGCCAGCGATAACCGCGCGGATCAGTGGTCCGCTGCTGAGGCTTCGTTCGGCTGTTCGATCGCGTCGCCCCCTACAAATCGAGGCAGCCTCGCGAACGCGAACGTCATCGTCCAGAACGGCACCGCCAACATCAGCCGCAATCGAACCAGGGTTCCGACGTTCGTGACGATGTAGGCCATCAGGACCGTCAGCATCAAAGCCAACGAGATCGAGAAGACCAGGTACGGCGCATTGCCCCGTACCTCTCGTCTCAGCCGCCACGTCATGACAACTGTGGCTACCATCATGATGTCGAAGCAGACGGTATCGATGTCTCCGAGTGCGCGCATCGCGCCGCCTCCCGAGACATGGACGATGGACAGCGCCTGGAGGATCGTCAGGGGGACAAACATCGTTGCCACGCCGATGGACATGGCTTCGGCGAAATCTGCCACCGAGTCGTTGTCTCTCGGGGCGCCGAACCCGCCGCCTGTGTCCGCGCCGCCGTCGGCCACGTTGGTCGCTCCTCCAGCCACGATGAATGCGCCTCGCGCGACACTCAACGTCTTCATCACATCGGCCGGCGTGCGCACCGACGTGAGCACACGGAAGTAGGCCGAGCCCGCTTCGGAGCCAAACCGCAGTGCGCCGGCGCCGGCGACGAGGCTGAGCGCAGCTGCCAGCAACACCACGCGATAGTGACGGCGACGTCGGAGGATGAGCGACACCACGAGGAAGCCGCACGCGACGACGGCGATGGCCGGGTAGTAGCCACGGACACCGGCGGTGACGAACATCGCAACCACGAACACCGGGATACCGAGTGCCATGCGTTTCCAGGCTGAGGAAGCTCGTTCCGCCATCGGTGCGGCCAATAGCCAGACGCTGGCGCTCAGAAGGACTGCAAAGAGCAGGAAGAACGAGTCCTTCAGGACTTGTGTGCTGACGAACAGCAGCATGGGTGACGCCGAGAGAGCGGCCACGCTGACCATCGCCGTTCGCTCGAACCAGCGGGCCGGAAGGCCCCGTAACACAGCGATCAGCAGAGCACACGTGCCGACGTAGCAACAGAGATTCAGCACGACGCCGCTGAACACGCTCGTCCCTGTCAGCGACATCCACACGGCGAGCGCCGCGACGTAGGTGCGCGACGACGCTCCGGGAGGAATGGTGGAGAGACCTTGCTCCGCGCCGTACACAGCGAGCCGGTAGTACCCCTGGGAATCGAGCGCCATCCGCCAGAAGCCCGGTCCGTTCTGTAGCGAGCTCAGAATGGGCAGATGCAGGAAGGAAATCCAGAACAGTCCCAGCGCTGCGGCCACGCGCACGCCGAGGCCCGCTGCGACCAGGAGCCCGAGGCGAGGTGAGACGCTCGAGATCCACCGGCACGCTCTCACGAGTCCGAGGACGACGAGCGCCGATGTGAGGGAGGGCAGAAGAACCCAGCGAATCAACTGCATCAGGCAGCGTGCATCGACCCAGAATGCATCGTTCGGTATTGTGGCATAGCGTGCAGCTGGAGCGGTCCCGGCTGGGAGAATTGCGACTCGGCGAGGGATGGAACCAGTAGAATTATCGAGCAATACGCGATGCTGATCCTGTTCCTGTACGCCTCGCTTGCCTTCGGTCTGTCGATCGGGTTGGTCCCCATCTGTCGCCTGGTCGCCAGGAAGTACGGCTTTGTCGCCAGCCCCCGCGCCGACAGGTGGCATGGGCATCCGATGGCACTCCTCGGCGGCGTCGCGATTGCGACCAGCGTGCTCAGCCTGCACCTTGTCGTGATCGGAGCGCGAGGTGTCCCCGTTCTCCTCGTCGCGGCTGGCGCGATCTTCCTCATCGGCCTCGTCGACGACCTCGTCTCGCTCAAGCCGGTGACCAAACTGGTGTTCGAGATTGGCGTGGCGTCGTTTCTGGTGTTTTTCAACTACAGGCTGGGGTGGGTCACATCACTGACGCTCGACACGATTCTGACCGTCTTCTGGATCGTGGCATTTACCAACGCCTTCAATCTCCTCGACAACATGGACGGGCTGTGCGCCGGGCTTTCGATCATTGCCGGCACTGGCGTGTTCGTCGCGCTGCGACTCAACGGAGTCGCAGGTCCTGAAGTGATTCACACGGCGTTGCTGCTCGGCGCCACGGCCGGGTTCCTTGTCTACAATTTTCCCCCGGCCTCGATCTTCATGGGCGACAGCGGCAGCCTGTTTCTGGGATTGAATCTGGCGGTGCTCACCCTCAATTCGCCGACGCAGACGCACGCGCCCGCAGGCTTGTTGTCCGTCATGGCGGCGCCCGCGCTCATTCTCATGGTGCCCATTCTGGATACCGCGCTGGTGACGGTTTCGCGTCTGCTGTCGGGTCGCAGCGCTGCCCAAGGGGGGCGCGACCACGCCTCACACCGACTGGTCGCGATCGGACTGACCGAGCGTGCCGCGGTGCTTGCGCTCTGGGCGTTGTCTGCCCTGGGCGGACTCCTGGGTGTCGCAATACAGCGGTACCGAGGCGACCTGCCAAGTCTGGGCGCAGCGGTCTTTGTAATCGCGATGATCATCTTCGCTGTCTACCTCTCGCACGTGCAGGTGTACGAGGATGATCCTGAGGTCGAACCCCCGGGCGGCATCACGCCCGTTGTTGTGGATTTCGTGTATCGCCGCCGGGTGGCGGAGGTGCTGCTGGACCTTGGTCTGATTGCCATCGCGTACTACAGCGCATACCGGTTGCGTTTCGACGTCCTGCAGTTCCGCGACTACTTTCCGCGGTTTCTG
>JBEBGB010000110.1:0-11867 GCA_040081675.1 Vicinamibacterales bacterium | reverse complement strand
TCGAACCTCAACGCCGCATCGACCGCGGGTGACACCTTCTCGACGTCGTTTCAGATCATTGACTCGCTGGGTTCGACGCACATCGCCACCATCGAATACACGATGACGGGCCCGGGTGCCTGGGACTACGACGTCATGTTGCCGGGCGAGGACATCGCCGGCGGAACGCCGGGAACACCGCAGTCCATCCTGTCGGCGCCAGGCTCGATCGCCTTCGATAACACCGGCGTGTTGACCTCGGTGGACGGCGTGACGCCACCCGCGAACGTGGCCATCACTGGTCCGAGCTGGGCGAACGGCGCCGCGGCGACCAACTTCACGTGGGGCATCGTCTTGAAGAACGGTGGCGGCAGCACGCTGACTGGATTTACCAGTCCTTCGGGCACGTCGCTGACCACGTCGAACGGCTCGACGGCCGGCAGCATCGATGCCGTCAGCATCGACAAGACCGGTCAGGTGATTGCCAGCTTCGGAGCCGGCAAGACCAAGGTCGTCGCCCAATTGGCCCTGGCCACGTTCAACAACCCACAGGGGCTGCAGAAGGTCGGCACGAACCGCTTCGGCATCGGCGGAGCCGCGGGCTTCCCGAACGTCGGCGCCGCGATCACGGGCGGTCGCGGATCGATCATCGGCAACGAACTCGAGCAGTCGAACGTGGACATCGCCCACGAGTTCACGCAGATGATCCTCGCGCAGCGCGGGTATCAGGCGAACGCCAAGAGCATCACCGTGGCAGACGAAATCCTGAGCGACACCCTGCAACTCAAACGATAAGTCGCTCCTGAGAGGCGAAAATGGCGATTGCTGAGACTGGCTCCACGCTGGTGGGGCCAGCACCGCAGGCGGCGCGCGCGACGAGTACGTCCACGGGCTCCAGGCACTCCGGCCTGGGCGCTCCGGGTTCGCACTCGTTCGCCGCGCTCATGAACGGGATTGCTGATAGAGACCAGGCGCCAGACGAGGTTCCGCCTGGTGACGACGCACGACAGCAACAGAGCGAGCGGCGCCCGCAAATTGATCGAGGCCGGGCGAAGCCGGCGTCGAGTGGTCGAGCGGCGTCGGCACAAAGTTCGCGGCCTGCAGAAGATACGGCCGAACAAGTTGACACCGCCGATACTGCGTCAGGTGCACGTAGCTCGCGCCGCTCGAAGGCAGCGGACGCAGGGTCCGATGGTCCGGTCGCTTCCAAGGCGGCAGGCGATGAGGGCACAAGCGACCGCGTCGTTGCAGATCCGCAGACTCCCCGGGTCGACCCAAGAACTGGCATCGAGCAAACCCTCGCGGTGGAGCCGCTGGCGGCCATGGGGCCTGGCGCCCAGTCGGCCGGGCTTCCGCCGGTTGCCCCAGCGCAGGCCGACGGGCTCTCTTCTGCCGGCACGATCGCTGCGGTCGGATCGGATGCTCGAGGGGCCGGCGTTGTTGCGGCCGATGCATCGACAGACTCCATCATCGAGGCCGTCGGAACGACGGACTCGACGGGCGTCGAGGTGTCAGCAGCCAGCAACCTCGAGATCCCACTCCTCGACGGTGCCTCGCGGACAGCCAGTGTGTCCGTGCAGGGGCGTCACCGTGACGACAGAGGCATCGCGTTGTCAGCCCTACGCGACGCGCTCGCCACGACCGTGCAGTCACCCCTGACCAACGGTGCCGATGCCGCGTCGACACGAATCGACTCGCTGTCGGCGAACGCCTCGGCGGGTGCTCACGACGTTCCTTCAGCCCTGGCCGCTTACTCCCTCGCAGGGCCTTCAGGAGTCGGCGCGCCACTCGTGTCGAGGGACGCGAGTCAATCGACAGACGATGCTCCAGGCCGCGAAGAGCTCGACGGGCTGCAGACGAAGTTGATGCCCACGGGCGACCAGGCGTCTCTGAAGATCACCGCTGAGGAGATTCGATCCGCGCCGTTGAGACCGTGGGGCGGTCAGACAGCAACGATCGATCGCGGCGCGTTCACGGGTGTGATTGCTCGTGAGCCAGGCGTCGAGGTCGTGCCGAATGGCGTAGAGGCGACGGCTCAGTCACCAAATGTGGTCGGACAGAGCGACACCGGGGCCGTGCCGTCCAAGGGTGCCGCGACCATCTCAACGGATGGATCCGCGAGCGCCAGACGCACACTCGGGGCGAAGGGCGAATCAAGCGCAGTCGGTGGCGCTGTGGCCTCGTCACAAGCGCTGGAGGCTCCAGCGGATACCGCACGCGACGCGAACGACCCTTTTTCTGCGGCGCTCGAAGCTGTTGGCGCGTCTGAAAAGAAGCCGCAGGCTGGGGTTGCATCGGCGTCTGAAGTGCCAGTGCGAGATGCACTGCGAGTGGCTTCGCCCCGTCGCCCTCAGACAGCGACCGCACTGGAGTCGGCTGCGGCTGTGGCCTCAACCAGCAAGCCAAGTGAACAGCGCGCCGCAAGCCAGGTGGCGGCTGTCAGCGCCACCGACACGGTTGGCGACACGGCCGCCGGCCCAGCGCGACAGACTCGGCAATCGGTCGGCCGCTCAGCGTCGGACGCGCTCGACGCGAACCAGTTCGACCCGCTCGCCGAGCAGAGCCTCGGCGTTGCATCGACGACAGCTGCGTCAACCGCAAGCTCTCGAAAGAGCGAGGTCGTGATACAGGCGACACCGAAACCGACCGGCACTGCGGCAATCGCGATCGCCGCGTTCCAGGCTGCAGCTGCCGCTGCGCCCGATCTCCATCGTTCGGCGTCGATTGGTGGAACGAGCGTGACGTCGGCGGCATTGCTGGATGCGCAGGTGCGGACGCCGATCGTTGACGCCATCAGGGTTCAGGCCGACAACGGCAACGGGCAGGTGCGCCTGCGACTGAATCCAGAGTTTCTCGGCGACGTCACCGTGGATGTGCGCGTGAACGGCGGATCCGTCGTGGCATCGGTGCACGCCTCGAGTGCGGACGTGCGCGAGTGGCTCCGGACCAACGAAGCGGTGTTGCGCCAAACGCTGGCAGACCAGGGGCTGCACCTCGAGCGCCTCGTCGTTGCGGAGGAAGACGCGCAGCCAGGCAAGCAACATCCGGATCAACAGCGCGAAGGCGCGTCGGACCAGCAGCGGGAGTGGGAACGTCGTTCACGACGACCCCGCGACACCGGCACGTTCGAAGTTGTGCTGTAGCAGAAGGGAACCCGTGGCACTGAGCAGCATCGGATCGATCATGGAAGCGAGTCACGTCGCGGCACGTTCCGAGGACGGCATCGACGCCCATCGCCGATCGTCGAAGACAGGCGAGTTCGGCGATGCGCTCACGTCGACGCTTCAAGGCATGACCACGAGCTCGCCGACGAGCCCGTCGAGTGCGACCATTTCGACGAGTTCGAGCAGGCCAGCCATTACGTTGTCGACGTTCATGCCGACCTCTGTGGCAGACATCGCGGTTCTTCGGAACGCGGCGCAAATCCCACCGAAATAGCCTGTCCGGGTGTCGCCGGGCCGTCACCCCGTCCGGCGTCCCGACCTGGGATCCTTGCCAGCCCGACGAATTCAGGCCGAATTTGCACGGACTGACCGGGCACCTGCCTTGCTCCATCCAGGCCGTCGCCACTCCCGGCGCTGTATTTCGGCCTGACATCCTATGAGCGATCCGACACCAACCGGCCACGTGCCGGCGAAGAAGAAGAAGCCTCTCGTCCTGATCATCGCCGTCGCGCTGGTCGTCGTCGCGGCAGCCGGAGGTGGCGCCTGGTTCTTCATGCGTGGCAAGAGCACGGCTGAAGCCGCAGAGACGACGAAGGAAGAGAAGAAGGACGAGAAGAAACTCAGCGAGCGCGGCCTCGTGAAGTTGGACCCGTTCATCGTCAACCTGGCCGACGAGGGCGGCAAGCGCTTTCTGCGCGCGTCCATTCAGCTCGTCGTCGAGGACGAAAAGGAAGCCCTCGAGTTCGAAGAGAAGCCCGTGCTCACGATGGGCGCGCGTTCGGCCATTGTGAACACGCTGACCACGCAGACCGCCGAGAGCCTTGGAACCCCTGAAGGAAAAGAAGAACTCCGCGTGCTGCTGAGGGAACACGTATCCGAGGCGCTGAAAGTGGAGATTGTCGATGTCCTCCTCTCGGATTTCGTTGTCCAGTACTGAGCGGCCGCTGCTCGGGGATGGCGGCGACGCGTTCGCGCCGCTGTCAGACATTCGTTGTCACGTCGACGTGCTCATCGGCACCGGTGTGCTGACGCTGCGCGAGTGTCTGTCTCTGCAACCCAAGCACGTCGTGAAGCTGTCGGAGCCCGCTGGCGGCGACCTGTCCATTCGCGTGCACGGCGTGACGGTCGGGAGTGGGGAAGTCATGGTCATCGACAACGTCGCAGCGCTTCGCGTCACGCGCGTCGCGCCGCCCGTGGGCGTCGAGAGTCTATGACCGGCCTTCTTCTGGCGTTGCAGCAGACGGAGCCACTGGCCGGTGGTGGTTCGCTCATCTCCGGGCAGGCCGTCTTGTCAGCGGTGGTCGTGGTGGCCTTGCTCGGTGCGGCAGCCTGGGCGCTCAAGCGTACGAACACGATGCGCCGATCGCAGGTGCCCATCGTGGTCGAGACCGCCGTGGCACTCGGCGAGCGTCGTTCGCTCGTCGTCGTGTCGGTTGAAGGCCGCCGACTGTTGCTTGGCCTTACGCCTCACAACGTTGCTCTGGTCACCGAGCTGAAAGCGAGCGGGCCGGAGTTCGCGCGCGCGCTCGACTCGTCGCTGGCTGGAAACCCGTCGTGACACGTATTTCGCGAATCGCTCTCCTCGTGCTGGCGCTGCTCCTGGCGTCCGGGGTGTCAGCGCACGCCCAGTCGGGGACGCAAGCCCCGCGTCGGGCTCAGGCGCAGGCGCAGACGCAGGTCCAGGCTGCGGTGCCGGGACCGAATGACTTGAATCTGCGGATCGACGGACTCGGCACCGTGTCGGCGCCGCTGCAGATCGTGCTCGTGTTGACGTTGCTGTCGTTTGTGCCAGCGGCGCTCGTCATCATGACGTCTTTTACAAGAATCGCCATCGTCTTCCATTTCTTGAGGCAGGCCATTGGCACGGCCGAAATGCCGTCGAACCAGATGCTGGTGGGGCTGACGCTGTTCCTGACGGCGTTCATCATGGCGCCCGTCGCCGACCGCATCAACGAACTGGCCGTGCAGCCGGCGATTGCGGGGCGCATGGACGTGATGCAGGCGCTCGAAGCCGGCACGCCTCCGCTGCGCGAGTTCATGTTGAAACAGACGCGTCAGGCCGACCTCGCCTTGTTCGTGGACATGGCGCGCCTGCCGCGGCCGGCCACGCCCAACGACCTGCCCATGCGGGTCGTCATTCCGGCGTACGCGATCTCGGAACTGAAGACCGGCTTTCAGATGGGTTTCTTCCTCTTCATTCCGTTTCTGCTCATCGATCTGATTGTCTCCACGACGCTTCTGTCGATGGGCATGCTGCAACTGCCGCCCGCGATGATCTCGCTGCCCTTCAAGATTCTGCTGTTTGTCATGATCGACGGCTGGAATCTGATTGTCGGCTCCATCGTGCGCAGCTTCGGGTGAGGTGAACCGTGACTGAAGCACTCGTCGTTGGAATTGTCAGGCAGGCGATCGAAACCGCCGTCATGGTGACCCTGCCCATGCTGGCTGCCGGCCTCGCTGCAGGCGTGGCCATCAGCGTGTTCCAGACCGTCACGTCCATTCAAGACAACGTGCTCGCGTTCATTCCGCGCGCGGCCGCGATCTTCCTGGTGTTCGCGCTCACGTTCCCGTGGATGCTTCGCGTTGTGACCGGGTTCTCCGTGTCGCTCATCCACCGGCTGCCGGAACTGGTGCGGTGATCGACTTCACGCCGTTCGCGCAGTTCGGCCTGCTGCTGGTACGGCCGGGGATCCTGGTGATCGCCGCGCCGCCGCTCGGTGCCGCGTTTGCGCCGCCTACGGTTCGACTGGGGCTGTCACTGCTCCTGGCGTTCTCACTGGCGCCCATCGTGGTCGCGCCAGTCGATCTGGGACTCGTCGACCTGGTTGCGATCGTGACGCGCGAAATCGCCATTGGCCTGGCTCTCGCCTTCGCTGTTCGGGCGCTCATCGCGGGGGCGGAACTGGCGGGTTCGCTGAGCGGTTATCAGATCGGATTCTCGTACGGCTCGCTCATCGACCCGCAGAGCGGCGTCCGCAACTCGATGTTCACCGTGCTGTACGCCAATCTCGCCATCATCACGTTTCTGGGAACCAACGGTCACCACATGATGATTCGCGCGCTGGCCGAGTCCTACGCGCAGCTGCCGATCGGGCTGGGTCACATCGATCGCTCGCTGGTAACGGTGGTGACCGGCATGCTCGGGATCATCTTCGTGCTCGGCGTGCGCCTGGCCACTCCGCTCATCCTCGTGCTTCTCGTCGTCGAAATCGCCCTTGGGCTGATTGCCCGCGCTGCGCCTGCGGTCAATCTGCAGGTCGTGTCGCAGCCCATTCGTATCGTGATCGGTCTCGCGGTGATCGCGACGCTGATCTCGATGGCGCCGGGTCTTATCGCGCGCTACATCAATCCGTCACTCGAACTCGGCCTTCGCGGCGCCATGGCGTTCCGCTGAGACAGATGAATGGCGGACGAAAAAACAGAACACCCAACAGCAAAGCGCCTCCGCGACGCGCGCGAGAAGGGCCAGGTGGCGAAGAGCCGCGACCTGGGCGTTGCTGTCTCGTCACTGGCGCTGACCCTGGCGCTCGGCTCGTTCGGGCCGGGGATTGCGGCCACGATGGCCAGTCGTCTGGCGATGGGCCTTCGCAGGATCGGCGATCGCCCATTGGATCCCATTTCGCCGGGCGAGCTGACGCAAGCCGTCTTCGCGGACGGGTGGATGGTGTTTCGGACCGTCGGACCGCTGCTGGGCATCGCTGCGCTGCTCGGCGTGTTCGGCATGATCGCGCAGACCGGATTCATGTTCGCGACCGAGCCGCTGAAGTTGAACTGGGGTCGGCTCAGTCCGTCGGCCGGCCTGTCCCGCCTCAAGCCCTCGCAGGGCGGCGTGGAGTTCCTCAAGGCGGCGCTGGCCGTGACGGCGCTGTCCACGATCGCCTGGAAGATCATCGACGCGCAGATGCACGACGGCGGCATGGTCGCGCGCATGGCGCCTGCCGACGCGGCGCGGTACGCCTGGGAGTCGATTCGTCGGCTGCTCTGGCAGGGCGCGCTCGCGATGCTGGTGCTTGGCGTGGCCGACTTCCTGGTGCAGAAGTGGCGCACGACATCGGATCTGAAGATGTCAAAGCAGGAAGTGAAAGACGAGGCGAGGTCGACCGAAGGGTCGCCCGAGTTGAAGGCGCGCGTGCGGCAGGTGCAGCGCGAGATGACCAAGCGCCGGATGCTCAAGGCCGTGCAGAACGCAACGGTGGTGGTGACCAACCCGACTCACTACGCGGTGGCGCTGCACTACGACCGGGCGTCGATGATCGCGCCGATCGTGGTTGCCAAGGGTATGGACCACATGGCGGCCCGCATCAAGGACATCGCGCGCAAGCACGGCGTGCCGACGGTGGAGAACGTGCCGCTTGCGCAGGCGCTCTACAAGGGTGCCGAGGTGGGCGACACCATTCCCGGTCCATTGTTCGGTGCGGTCGCCGAGGTGCTGGCGTACCTCGTGAAGCTGAAGCAGCTCGTGCTGTAGGACCTCGGATATGACCGCAGAAACCAAACCAGTCGCTCGTGCCGGCGCGCAGTTGTTGGCGCCGATCGCCGTCATGGCGGTCGTGCTGCTGATGATTGTGCCGCTGCCACCGCTGGTGCTCGACCTGTTGCTGTCGGTCGACATCGGCCTGTCCGTCGTGCTGCTCCTGACCGTCATCTACATCAAGCAGCCGGTCGAGTTCTCCGTCTTTCCCTCGCTGCTCCTGCTGCTGACTCTCGTTCGCCTGTCGCTCAACGTCGCGTCGACCCGGCTGATCCTGATGAACGGTCAGGACGGTGTCGAGTCTGCCGGCCACGTGATCATGGCCTTCGGTCAGTTCGTGGTCGGCGGTAACTTCGTCGTCGGCATCGTGGTGTTCCTCGTCCTCATCGCGATCCAGTTCCTGGTCATCAACCACGGCGCGGTCCGCATCTCGGAAGTCACAGCCAGGTTCACCCTGGACGCGATGCCGGGTCGGCAGATGGCCATTGACGCCGACATGAACGCCGGCCTCATCGACGAGCGCGAGGCGCGAACGCGCCGCGAGCGGGTGAGACGTGAAGCCGACTTCTACGGGTCGATGGACGGTGCGATTCGCTTCACGCAGCGCGATGCGCTGGCGGCCATCCTCATCACGGGCGTCAACATCGTCGCGGGCCTCATCATCGGCGTCGCCCAGCACGGGCTGGACATCGGCACAGCCGTGCAGACCTACACGATTCTGACCGTGGGTGAAGGGCTGGTCACCGCGATCCCCGCACTGCTCGTCTCCATGTCGGGAGGTCTCATCACGACCCGCGCGGCGTCCGAGTCGAACCTCGGTGAAGACGTCGCCGTTCAGTTGCTCGCGCGCAGCCGCCCCTTGGCAGTCGCCGGAGCTGTGCTGGTTGGACTGGCGCTCATTCCCGGACTGCCAAAACTCTCGTTCCTGTTCGTTGCCGCCCTCCTGGGCGCTGCCGCGTACGCGAACCGTGCATCCAGAGATGGAGCGAAGAGCGAGCCCGCAGAGGCTGCAGCAACGCCGTCCTCGGCAACCGAGGCACTCGAAGCGGCCACGGCCATCGATCCACTTGCAGTAGAAGTCGGCTATGCGCTCGTGTCGCTCGTGGACGAGAAGCAGGGGGGCACGCTGCTCAATCGTGTCCGCGCCATTCGTCGACAAGTAGCCACCGAGACCGGCATCGTCGTGCCCTCGGTCCACGTTGCCGACAACCTGCAGCTGCCGCCGCGGGCCTACGCGGTGCTCGTCAAGGGTGTGGAGGTTGCGCGGGGCGAACTCTACGCAGAGCGGCTGCTCGCGATCAATCCCGGCGGTGTCGGCATTTCGCTCGACGGTGTGCAGACGCGCGAACCGGCGTTCGGTCTGCCTGCCACCTGGATCATGCAGGACCAGCGCGAGAAGGCGACCGCTGCGGGCTTCACGGTGGTCGATCCGACGACGGCGTTGTCCACGCACTTGTCGGAGACCATTCGCACGTTCCTGCCGGATCTGCTGAGTCGCCAGCAGACCAAGGAGCTGGTCGACAAGGTTGCGCAGACCTCGCCGAAGCTCATCGAAGAACTCATTCCGAAGCTCGCGACGATTGGTGATGTGCAGCGCATTCTTCGGCAACTGCTTCGCGAGCGTGTGTCTGTTCGCGACCTGACGACGATCCTCGAGGCGTTCGCTGACGCCTTGGCCGTCACGAAAGATCCGGACTCGCTGATTGAAGCGGTGCGCGCTGCGCTGGGACGCGCCATCTGCAAGCCGTTCCAGAACGAAAAGGGCGAGGTGCCCGTGATTGCACTGTCGCCGACGCTCGAGGAGCGGCTGCTTGCCTCCATCGTGCGGACCGACCAGGGCGCCGTTCTCGCACTCGACCCCACGCAGGCGCAACGCTTGGCGTCTCGGATTGCGGATGTGTTCGCGAGTGCCGTGGCACAGCCTGTGCTCTTGTGCACGCCAGCGCTACGGCCGCACCTCTGGCGAATGTTCTCGCGAGTGTTGCCGCACCTCGGAGTGCTGTCTCACAACGAGGTGCCGCCACAGATTGCGATCGCTGCTCTGGCCACGCTCGACTGACCCTATGCCGATCAAGAAGTTCCGACAACCTACTGTGCGTGAGGCGCTTCGCGAAGCACGCGAGGCCCTGGGGCCAGACGCCTACGTGCTGGCCACCGAGATGGTGCCGGCCGAAGGCTGGCGCGGACTCCTCGGCCGCCGCGAAGTGCAGCTGACAGCGTCGTTCGACTCGGTAGTGTCGGCCCGCCGACCATCGAGAGAGGAGCGTCGGTCCACCGTCACCGACGCTGAAAGCGGCGCCCTGATAGCGCGCCTTGTCGCCTGTGGACTCGACCAGCCGATGGCTGCCGGTGTGGTCTCGGCCATTCCTGAAGACATGCGTCGCGGGGCGACAGCGAGCCGTCTGTTTCAAGCGCTGACGCAGGAGATCGCGACGCTCTCCTCGGCTGACGAGGAGTTTGCGCGAGCCGAGGTCTTCATGGGTCCGCCCGGAGTGGGGAAGACGACCACCATTGCCAAGATTGCCGCCCGCGAACGCGCGCGCCGCGGCCGACGCATCGGCATGATTGCCGCTGACGGATTCCGCGCCGGTGCCGTCGAACAACTGCGCACCTACGCCGACATCATCGGCTCGCCATTCAAGGTGGCGCGAACGACAGAGGAGCTGAGCGGAGCCATCGCCAGCGCCAGGAGCACCGTGCTGGTGGACACCGCTGGACGTTCGCCTCGCGACCGCACGCTGAAGGCGCATCTCATGGCGCTGGCGAAGCATCGCGGTGTTCGCACGCACCTGGTCATTGCGGCGGACACGAGTCCGGAGACCGCGCGTCGCATCTTCGCCAGCTACGCCGAGGTGAAGCCGTCGCGAATCATCATCACGAAGTTGGACGAGGCCGAGTCGCTCGCACCGCTGAGCGCCGTTCTTCGCGAGCAGGGCATTCCCATCTCCTATCTCACGACCGGACAACGGGTGCCGGAAGATCTCGAGCCGGCAACGCCGGCCATGATCGCGTGCGCATTGTTGCGCGAACCACTGGGGGCGACGGTCTCATGAGCGTGCCGTTACGAGCGGATACCGGGCGTGGTTCGAGCCATCGGGGCCTGACCATTGCGGTGACCAGTGGCAAGGGCGGCGTCGGCAAGACCACGCTGACCGTGAACCTGGCGATTGCCCTGGCGCACTTGAATAATCGCGTCGGCATTCTGGACGGAGACTTCGGGCTCGGCAATGTCGACGTCATGCTTGGCCTGACGCCGATCTCGCACATCGGGGCCGTGCTCACCGGTCAGAAAGAACTGGGTGAGATCGGCGCAACAACCGTGGCCGGCGTTCGGGTGTTTCCAGCGGGCAACGGCATTCGCTCGTTGACCGCACTGCCCGGCGGCCATTGGGACCGTCTTCGTTCAGGCATCGCGGACCTGAGCTCGACGCTCGACTATCTGCTTGTTGACACCGGCCCCGGCATTGGCGACACCGCGCTCACCGTCGCCCGCGCCACCGACCGCGCCATTGTCGTCACGACGTGTGAGCCGACGGCGCTGGTGGACGCTTATGCGATGACCAAGCTGCTGCTCGCCGCGACGCCCCGCCGCCAGGTAGGTCTCGTGGTGAACATGGCCAAGAACGCGGCCGAGGCCTTGCTCGTGGCGCGACAGCTGTCGAACGCCGTGCAGCAGTTCCTGGGTGCCGCCATTCGCTACTACGGTCACATCGACCGCGACCCGCACGTGGCCGACTCGGTACAGGCCCAGCGCCCGCTCATGTCGTCGGACGTCGATTCGCCCGCGGCCGACGCCTATCGCCGGCTGGCTCGGCGCATCGTGCAATGGACGCCCCCCACGCTCGACCGCATGGCAACAGCCGACCACGACGGCGTGCCATCCCTCGACGAATTCGCACGGACGGAGGCCCGCTCATGCGCCTGATGACACCGCCTCCTGATCTCGAAACGCGCGACCGGCTCGTGATGGAGCATGTCGGCCTCGTCCGCGCGCTCGCCGGGCGCCTGGCTCACCGCGTTCCGTCGCAGGTCGAAGTCTCTGAACTGATCAGCGTCGGCGTCCTCGGCCTCATCGACGCCGCGAGTCGTTTCAAGCCGTCGCTCGGCGTGCCGTTCGACGCCTTTGCGCGCAGGCGCATTCACGGCGCGATGCTGGATGCGCTCCGCGATCTCGACTGGGCGCCCCGGTCGGTGCGCAAGATGGGGCGGACGATGGACGGAACCGTCGCACGGCTTCGCCACGAACTCGGGCG
>JBEBGB010000640.1:0-3164 GCA_040081675.1 Vicinamibacterales bacterium | reverse complement strand
CGGGCTGATGACGCAGCAGTTCTTCCCAATCCACCCGACGCCGGCGTGCTGCGCGAACACTCGCTCCTGGATCGGCCCGGTGTCGACATACGGCGCCGCTTCGAACGGAGCAGCATGCACGGCGTGCATCCACGCGACCAGGGCGTCGAGCCGTCGCATCAGCACGACGTGATAGTCGTCGCCCCAGGCGTACCGAGACACGTGCGCCCGTCGCGGGTCCTTGCACGCAATCGAATAGGGTCGGTCGGTGTTGTACAGCGTGGCCGTGACGATGACGCTCTGTGCGGACGGCAGCACGCCGCGCGCGTCCGTCCGCTCGGCGGCTGACTTCCCGAGAAACGTCATCTGCCCCGCGTAGCCGTGCGCGAGCCAGTCGCCAAAGAACTCGAGTTCGGGAAGACCAACAGCGGGAGCAATGCCGCAGGCGTCGAACCCAAGTTCGAGCGCCTTGGCTTTGATGGACTGCGAGAAATCGCTAGAGGGTGCCGACATCACGAAGACACGAAGGAGATCAAATCATATCTTCGTGTTTTCGTGCCCTTCGTGAGGAAGAACGGCGTCTACTTCTTGCCGACAAGCTGACGCAGCACGTACGGCAGGATGCCGCCGTGCGTGAACGCAACAAGCTCCTCGGGAGTATCGATGCGCACCAGCGCGTGGAACTCGATCGTCGTGGCGCCAACTGCTCGTACCGTGACCGTGCACGCCGGACGCAGGCCTTCGGCCACGCCGTGCACCTCGAACACCTCGGTGCCGGTGAGTCCGAGCGAGGCCGCATTTGCTCCGTTGATGAACACCAGGGGCAACACACCCATGTTCACGAGGTTGCTGCGGTGGATGCGTTCAAAGCTCTCCGCGATAACGGCTTTCACGCCGAGCAAGGCCGTGCCCTTGGCGGCCCAGTCGCGCGACGATCCCGAACCGTACTCTTTGCCAGCGAGGATGACCAGCGGCACGCCGGCCGCTTTGTACTTCATGGCCGCGTCGTAGATGGCCATGACTCCGCCGTCAGGCTGGTACGTCGTCCATCCGCCTTCGGTGCCAGGCGCCAGCTGATTCTTCAGCCGCGTGTTGGCGAAGGTCCCGCGCATCATCACTTCATGGTTGCCCCGACGCGCGCCGTAGGAATTGAAGTCCGTAGGCTGAACGCCGTGCTCGATGAGGTACTTGCCTGCGGGGCTGTCCTTCTTGATGCTGCCAGCGGGCGAAATGTGATCGGTCGTGATGCTGTCGCCGAGGATCGCCAGCGCGCGGCCCCCTGCAATGTCCGTGAGCGGCGCCGGCTCCATCGTGACGTTCTCGAGGAACGGCGGGTTGCGCACATAGGTGGAATCGGGCTCCCAGGCGAAACGATCGCCGGTCGGCACCTCGAGTTGCCGCCACCGCTCGTCACCGTGGAACACGTCAGCGTATTCCTTCAGGAAGTGCGCAGAGGTGACCGCACTGGTCATCGTCTGCTGCAACTCGAGCTGCGTCGGCCAGATGTCGCGCAGATAGACCGGCTGACCATCCTTGCCCGTGCCGAGCGGCTCGGTCGTGAGGTCGAGGGTCATCGTCCCGGCCAGGGCGTATGCCACCACAAGCGGAGGCGACGCGAGGTAGTTGGCCCGCACCTGCTGCTGCACGCGCCCCTCGAAGTTACGGTTGCCGCTGAGCACGGACGCGACGACCAGACCATCTGCTTCGATGGCGGCCGACACGTCTTCCGGCAGCGGTCCGCTGTTGCCAATGCACGTCGTGCAGCCGTATCCCACGAGGTTGAAACCGAGGTGATCGAGATAGGTGTCCAACCCAGCCTGCGCCAGGTAGTCGGTCACGACCTTCGAGCCGGGTGCCAGACTCGTCTTCACCCATGGCTTGCTGGTGAGGCCCTTCTCTACCGCCTTCTTCGCCACCAGGCCCGCGCCGATCATGACGCTCGGGTTCGACGTGTTGGTGCAGCTCGTGATCGCAGCGATCACCACGGCGCCGTGATCGAGCTTCAACTCAGACGCGACGGCTGTTCCGCCACCGGACCCGCTCTTCTTGGGGATCATGCCGGGCAGCGCCGCTGCGAAACCTTGCTTGGCCGACTTGAGAGGTACGCGGTCTTGCGGGCGCTTGGGTCCAGCAAGACTTGGCTCGATGGCGGTGAGGTCAACGTCGATCGACTCGGTGTACGCCGAGTCGGCGGTGTTCGCATCGCTGAAGAGCCCCTGCGCTTTCGCGTAAGCCTCGACCAGGGCAATCTGCGCAGCGTCGCGACCACTGAGCCGTAGATAGTCGAGCGTCATGACGTCGATGGGGAATATCGCGATCGTGGCGCCGTACTCCGGACACATGTTGGCGAGCGTCGCGCGGTCGGCCAGGGTGAGGAACTGGAGCCCGGGACCGAAGAACTCGACAAATTTTCCGACGACGCCGTGCTTGCGCAGGCGTTCGGTGATCGTCAAGACCAGATCGGTCGCGGTGGTCCCTTCTGGCAAACGACCGGCCAGCCGCACGCCGAGCACGGGCGGAATGAGCATGGACGACGGCTGACCGAGCATTGCGGCTTCGGCCTCGATACCGCCGACACCCCAGCCCACGACACCGAGGCCGTTCACCATGGTCGTGTGAGAGTCGGTGCCGACAAGCGTGTCAGGGAACGCCGTCGTGCCGTCGGGTCCCTCCTTCGTCATCACCACGCGCGCGAGATACTCGAGGTTCACCTGATGGACGATGCCGGTGTCGGGAGGAACGACGCGGAAGTTGCGGAACGCATCCTGCCCCCAGCGCAGGAACGCATAGCGTTCCTTGTTACGCGAGAACTCGAGTTCGGCGTTCAACTCGAACGCGTTGACCTGGCCGAAGTAGTCGACCTGCACGGAGTGGTCGATCACCAGTTCAACCGGCTGCAGCGGGTTCACCTTGTTTGGATCACCGCCAAGTCGCACGATGCCATCGCGCATCGCGGCGAGGTCGACCACACACGGCACACCGGTGAAGTCCTGCAACAGGACGCGCGCCGGCATGAACGAAATTTCCCGCTGCGCCGTGCTCGTCACATCCCACTTCGCGAGCGCTGCGATGTCGGCTTGCTTGACGAATCGTCCATCCTCGTTGCGCAGGAGATTCTCGAGGAGGATCTTCAGCGAGAACGGGAGACGCGCGATTTCGGGGAAGCCGTTCTTCTCGAGCGCGGC
>JBEBGB010000639.1:0-3169 GCA_040081675.1 Vicinamibacterales bacterium | reverse complement strand
ATCACCATCGGCAGTTCAGAGAGGACACAACATGGCATCAGGCACGATTCGGTCACTCCGCGTAGACAAGGGGTTCGGGTTCATCAAGGACTCGCAGGGCCAGGATTACTTCTTCCACCAGAGCGCGATTTACGGTGAAGGGATCAACGACCTGCGCGAAGGCGACAGCGTCGACTTCGAGATCGGGAACGGCCCCAAGGGACCGCGCGCCGACAACGTGCGCCGCACGTCCACCTAGGCAGCGCTTCCAAGATGCGATCGCTGGTGCCTGCCGGTGATCGCGTCGGCATCCCACGCGAAGGGGTCCCGACGATGCACCCTGCCTGACATGGAGACAAGAAAGGTATGAAGGCCGTCTATTGGCATCGTGAGCTCCCGCCGTCCAGCGCCGATGCTGTCGCCGAACACAGCGTCGAAGCCTCGAGCGTCCGGGTGGAAGGCACGATCGCCCACCGCGACGAAGTCTGGGACCAGTGCTATCAGAGTCTCATGGTCAGGACGGAAGAGCGATTGGTGCAGGAGATGGAGCGGCTACGCGGCGACTGCGCTCACGTCCTGAACGAGCAGGTGGACGTCTGCCACGATGACGTGTCTGGACACGCGTGGCTGCATGGCCGCTTCGCCTACATGCTCTATCGCCTGCCGCCGAAGTCCACGCCTGCCGTGTGAGGCGCGCTTTCGGCGCGCCAGGCGCGCGGCCTGATTCACCTACCGAAATCTTCGGGCCAGAGCAAACAGGTCTTCGCTCGTTCGTTGAGCTGCACGACCACCATCGATTTGCATGCCTTCCGTTGGTCGGTTTAGATACGATCGTACTCAGGCATTCGTAAGGGAGGGTCGTATGGCGCGCGGGGATTTTGCAGAGGTACCAACACTCAGCGGATCGTGGTCGGCGGACGAGCGGGTCACGGCCTTCCTGCGCGGTGTGTACGGCTGGATGGGTTGTGGCCTCGCTGTTACAGCGGCGACGGCATGGTTTATCGCGGGCTCACCGAGTGCCATCCAGCTGGTCGCCACCAATCGAGCCTTGCTGTGGGGCCTGTTGATCGCACAGCTCGGCATCGTCTTCGCGCTGTCCGCGCGAGTCGAGCGCATGGCAGCGTCGACCGCCTCCCTGCTTTTCATTCTGTACGCGGCGTTGACTGGCGTCACGATCTCGTTCGTGTTGATGGCCTATACGGGCGAATCCGTCGCGACGACATTCATCGTGACCGCCGGGATGTTTGGCGGCATGGCGGCCTACGGCACAACCACGCGCCGGAGTCTCGCCGGGTGGGGTCAATTCCTGTTCATGGGATTGATCGGAGTCGTGCTCGCCTCCATCGTCGGCATCTTCTGGCAGAGCGACGGGCTGCAGTTCGTCATCTCGTTCATCGGCGTGATCGTCTTCACCGGCCTGGCCGCGTACGATGCGCAGCGACTCAGGAACATGGCGCTGTCGACGTCAGCCGGTCAGATGGGCTCGTACACGATTGTTGGAGCGCTCACCCTGTATCTCGACTTCGTCAACTTGTTCCTGATGCTGCTGCGGTTCACAGGCAACCGACGCAACGACTGGCGATAGCGGTCCCGTCGCATAGGATGCGATGGCCCCGCGAGCACATGACGTGCACGGCGGCCCGCGGGGCCGCCGCGTTCGAAGTCAAACTGCCTGGCTGCTGCGTTTTCTCCGGCGCTGCGAGCCGAGGGCAATCAGGCCCGTGCCGAGAAGCACGAGCGAGACGGGTTCCGGTACTGGCGATGCCGAAATCTTCACCGTCAGGTCCTGGAAGTCGTGGTCGATGTCGGGATACGGCCGGTCCGACAGCCCCACATAGGCCACGTCGCAGGGGCCGGTGTTGGCGCTCACGTCACTGAGCGGGCTGCAGGTCGCCAGGTAGGCGCCGAGGGTCAAGTCGGGCCTGCCATTGGCGATCACGCTGCCGCCCGCCTCGCCGAACGAGAAGCCGAAGAGCAGGTTCCCCCCGCTCGCCGCCTGCGCGATGGGCACGGTGAAGCTGTCTCCGACCGTCGAAGCGATCCCGCCAGCGCATGAGGCCTCTGGTTGAGCGCAGAATACCCAACCGGCCGCTTCAGCAGCGGCTTCATTGGGACCCACCCAGAATTCGTTGAAGTACCCGGAATTGCCGTGACCGGTCTCGCCGGCGAGAAGCCCCGAGCCGTAGGTGAACGTCACGGCGTCAGCGCCCGAGACCGAAAGGAGGCCATTGAGGATGGCCTGAATGCCGGATGGCATGCTTTGACCCGGTTCCTGGTCGAAGCTGTCGAAGGACGAACCGGTAATGGAGATCGTTGAAGCCTCTGCGGGACGAGTCGACAAGCTCGCGACGGTCATGGAAGCAAGAAGTAAGAGTGCGAGACGAGAGAAGAACCGCGACATGTGCGCCTCCTTGGTGGGCCGGCTGCCAGTTCAAGCAGTCCGCTGGTGCCACATTGGGCGGCGAAGGGCGATCGCCGGACGAGTGCAGGCCTGTGATCAGCTAACTGAGCATGAGCAAAACTGAGCCCATTTCTGCCTGCGCAGTAAAGCCGAGCTAATGATTGATGCGGTTGAGGTTAAGTGAAATGCCGTGCCGACCAATTCGCTCAAAACCGTCGACAAATGTCAGGACTTGGGGATATTAGTACGCATTCAACGAGACTAATCGTCTTTTCCAGGTCCAGTGGCCAGATGCATGTTCGTCCGAGCAGTTCTGACCACTGCAGCTTAGCTGTCGTGAACCGCGCCTTGGGTCGCCGACAATGGCTCGCCTTGGTTGTCGCGGCGCTGCTCGCGCCCGCCTGCGCGACCACGTCCAACCTCGCAACAGCCGACACCGCGCCGCTTGATCGCCTGCTCTCGCTCATCGTCGAGCGGCTGATGGTTGCACCAGACGTGGCCCGCACCAAGTGGAACACGCATGCGCCGATCGAGGACCTCGCTCGCGAACAGCAGATCATCTCGGCCGTGGGCGCCGGCGCCAGCGGCTACAACGTGCCGCGCGACACTGCGGAGCGCTTCTTCAGGGGACAGATTGACGCGAGCAAGGTCGTCCAGCGCGCGATGTTCGCGGAGTACGAGACGGCACAGCAGCCGCCCTTCGAGAAGGTCGTCGATCTCGACAAGGAGATTCGCCCAACACTGGACCGGCTCACGCCTGAAATGATGCTCGCGCTCGGCCAGGCACTT
>JBEBGB010000638.1:0-3172 GCA_040081675.1 Vicinamibacterales bacterium | reverse complement strand
GTCGAGCAGCTTGGCTGGCGTTTTCCGCAGCACCTCATCTCACCTGTCGCGGGCGGCACCCTGCTTCCACGTATCGCTCGCGGACTTCGCGAGATGCGACAGATCGGGCTTGTCGAGGGTGAACTGCCACGCATTCATGCCGCGCAGGCCGCAGGCTGCTCACCGGTGGTGAACGCGATTCACGAAGGGCTGGACTATCCCGAACCGGTGAAGCCAGACACGATCGCCAAGTCGATTGCGATCGGCAACCCGGCAGACGGCTATCAAGTGGTGCAGACGGTGAAAGCAACAGGCGGTACGGGCGCCGCGGTCTCGGACGCGCAGATCGTTGCTGCGATACGTCTGCTGGCAGAGACCGAAGGGATCTTCACTGAACCAGCTGGAGGCACGACGCTGGCCGCGACAATCGATCTCGTGAAGAAGGGCGTCATCAAGCCCGGCGAGTCAGCGGTGGTATGTGTCACCGGTAACGGTTACAAAACAGCGGAGGTCGTTGCCGGTCAATTGAAAGAGCCGGTGCAGCTCAGCCGAGCGTTCAAAGACTTCGAAGCGTGGTGGGACGCGCGTCTGCAAGTCGGCGTACACTAACGAGGCTGGCGGCTCCAGACCATCGAGCATGTGGTGGGATGCGTCAAGGCTCCTTAGGCTGAGGGGACACAATGCGTTGGTCGAAAGGCGATCGCGGCAACATCGATGACGCGCGCGCCAGTTCCGGACGCGGAATGGGCGGCGGCGTTCAGCTTGGTCTCGGTGGCGTCGTGCTCTTGCTGGTGCTGAGTTGGGCGACGGGCACGGACTTTCTGTCGTTGCTGAACAACAGCGGAGGCCTTCCGACCTCGCAGTCGGAACAGAGCGGCGAACTCCAGACCACTCCAGAGGAAGAGCGGATGGTCGACATGGTCGACGCCGTCGCGCGCGACACGCAGGCCACATGGCAACAGCTCCTGGGCAGTCGCTACGAGATGACGACGGTGAAGCTGTTCCGCGACGCGACGCAGTCTGGCTGTGGTGCGGCTGAGAGTGCGACCGGGCCGTTCTACTGCCCGTCGGACCACAAGGTTTATCTCGATCTTGGCTTCTTCAAGGATCTCTCGTCGCGCTTCGGCGCGCCTGGCGACTTCGCGCAAGCCTATGTGATCGCCCACGAGTTTGGTCATCACGTCCAGAACCTGCTCGGTACGAGCGACCGGGTGCGCGCGGGGAGCATGGGAGCGAACAGCGCCTCCGTGGCGCTCGAACTGCAGGCCGACTGCTATGCAGGCGTGTGGGGACACGATGCGTCACAGAGCGGACGCTTCTCGGCGGGCAAAGTGGAGCTCGATGCAGGCGATGCCGACGAGGCCCTGCGGGCCGCGTCCATGATTGGCGACGACCGCTTGCAGAAGATGTCCACGGGGCGTGTGCAACCCGAGCGCTTCACGCACGGCAGCTCGGCGCAGCGCATGGAGTGGTTCCAGCGGGGCATGAAGACGGGCGACCCGCGTCAGTGCGACACGTTCGGGTCGGCCACTCAGTAGCGAGACTCCGCCGCCAGTCCCGATCGGACCTTCGCGTCTGCGCGTCGCCGCGGCCGAAGCCAGAGCCCCGCAACGAGCAGCGCGCAGCCAAGAGCGCCTGCGCCTCTCTGCATCCACGTCCAGGCCTGATTGACCGTCGCCACCGGGGCGGGCAGCGCCGTGCCGTTCCACCGCACAACAGGATTCAGATACATCGTCGTCTGCGGCGAGGTGACGACTGTCCGAACGTACGAATCGGCGTCGGTCATCGGATAGGACGCACGCCACGCGTCCTTGAACGTCTGGCGCACGACTCCGTCCTGTCCGATGAACGTGACCGTGGACGCCGCTCCGTTCAGAGTCACAGTGATGACGCCCGCGTCGACCGAGAGCGCCGACAGGGTGGTGATGCTCGAGGCGTCGAGGGCACCGTTGCGCTGCACCGCGTAGCTGCGGCCGGCGTGCAGCGCGGATGCAATGTCAGCGTTCGACGGAGAGGCCGCATCGATCATCGTCCACGCCACCGCTGAGCGACGCACATCGGCCAGATCGTGCGTATCGTCGTTGCCGATGGCCCACACCAGCCGGCCCGCCGAAAGCGCTATGTCCCACTCGTCTCCCGTGGTGAACGGTCCGTTGGCGACCTCGATCAGGTCGTAGCCCGTCAAAGCACGCAGGGCATCGAACCCGTAGGCGTCACGCGAACTCGGGTGATTGAGCGCAACGAGTCCAGCCTTGCGCTTGACTCGGTCGATCACGTACTGCTGGTGACTGGGCGATTGCCACAGCGGCAGGTCGAACCAGTCGACCGCATGCGCGTCAATTGCGAGTTGATGATTCTTCCCGAGGTTGAAACCGTGTTCGTAGAGTGGAATGGTGTCGATGCCGTGGAACGCCGCAATGCGCTGGTAGTCGGACACGCCGGCGACCGAGTAGCCAAGCTCGCGGTACCGACTCGCGACATCGGCGTCCGGCTGCTCGCCGCTCGTGAGCCCGAGCCACGCTCGACCGTGCGCGTGTAAGTTGGCTCGTTGCCAGTGTCCTGACGTTGATGCGTACGGATTCCAGAACTCCCGTCCTGCAAACGGGAGGGGCTCGGGGAAGCGGTAGACGGGAGCCCACACGTAAGGCAGCAGCAGGAGAACCGCGAGGCCGGTGGCCACGCGGCCGAGCAGCCGCCAGACACGCGAACGGGAACGGCTCACGTCGCTCGCATCCTAGTCAGAAGTTCGCCTAAACATTCCGGGCGGGGCAGTCCCGCTTCGCTCAGTCAGGAGACCGGCGCCGGGGCTTGCACGCCGGGCCTCACAAGGGCGTATTCCAGGCTGTCCACGAGCGCTTGCAGGCTCGCTTCGACGATGTTGTCGTTCACGCCGACGGTGCCCCACTCCGCGGTCCCGTCGCTCGACTGGATGATGACGCGCGTGCGTGCAGCGGTGCCGGTGCGCGAGTCGATGATACGCACCTTGTAGTCGGTCAGTTGCACGTCCTGCAGCTGCTGGTAGTAGCGCACCAGCGCCGCCCGCAGCGCGGCGTCGAGCGCGTTCACCGGTCCGTCGCCCTCGGCCACCCGGTGCTCGGACACATCGCCTACGCGAACCTTGACGATGGCCTCACAGCTCGATGCGTCGCCGTCGCGCCGAACCGACACGGTGTAGGCATCGACGACGAATGGG
>JBEBGB010000637.1:0-3174 GCA_040081675.1 Vicinamibacterales bacterium | reverse complement strand
CCCCTCGCCGTCGGTCACGACGCTCCGCACTTTCTCGATGAGGGCCGGACTTGCCGCCTCGACGGTCACGCCAGGTAACACGGCTCCAGACGCGTCCTTTACGACGCCGGCGATGCTCCCCGCCGCTTGAGCCCAGACGCGGTCCGGCGTCAAGGCGGTGAGAATCAGCGCTGCGCCCAATATTCCGATCAGTCGTTTCCTCACCCGCGCACCTCCAGGCTAGTGACGCAATGAACCCGCAAATCGGTCGCAAGTCTTGACGAGTGACTGATCGGAAGCAATGACTGATTGCAGGTAGCCGACAAGCTCGAGCCGGAGCACGAGGTCCCCTCACCGGGGGAACGGCGACATACCGACGACGGTCGGGCACACATCATCGACTTCGTCTCCCCTCGGTGAAAAACCTTCGGGGACAGGACGGGGTCCATGAACCGCGCGCGGGCGGCTTCTATCGCGCCGTCGGCGTTGCGGGCGCGGGCGGCGGGGCGACTGGCGGTGCGCCTTTCAGGAAGATCCCGCCTTTCACCGTGGCCACCGCGACGAACTGCTGCTTCAACGTACGCGGCTGCCGTCCTTGGTCACCGAATTCGAAGCCGCCTTGGGCGAGATCCAGAATGGCCACATCTGCGGTGACGCCGGGCTCGAGCGTACCGACCTTCTCCGGGAAGTTGAGCATCCTGGCCGGCGTGGAGGTTACGCCCGCAATGACCTGGTCGAGCGGGAGCCCCAGATGAAGGAACTCGGACATCGGCACCAGGACGCTGGCGGGACTGCCGTCTGGGGCCCGGCCGATATCGGTGGAAATCGAGTCTGGATACCAGCCTTGCTTGATCGCTTTCTCGGAGACGTCCCACGCGTGGTGGGTCGTGCCGAGCTGCACATCGGTCCAGATGCCGCGATCTTTGAGGGCGAGAATCTGTGGCAGCACCTTGTCGGCCTGCGTGCCGTCGGCGCCGAAGAGATTCGCCGAGTTCGGCGACGGCGGATTGAATGGATGCGCGAGAATGTCGCCGCGCTTCAACATCGCGAGCAGGTCCGGTTCGACCGACCAGTGCATCATGATCGGCAGCCCGGTCGCGTCGGCCACTTCGCGCGCGGTCTTCATCACTTCCAGGTCGTGCGACAGGTCGCTGTGCTTGCCGTTCACGCGTACCTTGATGCCCAGAATGCGATCGCGATTGGCACCGATGGTCCGAATCGCCGCCCTGGCGTCGATCATTCTCGGATCCAGATAGATCTCGTTGGTGACGATGAGACCAATCGTGGAGATGTTCAGCAGGGCGTAAACACGGGTGGCCGACCCATCGATGACGTACCGACGGAAGCCCGCGAAGTTCCCGGCACCGGTTGACCCGCAATCCACTACGGTCGTAACGCCGGACTGGAACCCCACGATGTCCGGGTCGACGTTGAGCGTGATGCCCGACCGGTAGACATGGGTGTGGATGTCGATCAGCCCGGGCGTCACCAGCTTGCCCACGGCGTCGTACACCTGCCGCGCCTGGTTTCGCGGGATGTTGGCGGCGACCTTGGCAATGCGACCACCGGCGATGGCGACATCACGCTCCGCTGAGATCTTCTGCGCGGGATCGATGACCCGACCACCCGTAATCAGCAGGTCGTACAGCACCGTGCCGGCCGCCTGGGGCGCCGCGCTGCCGGTTTGAAACGACGCATCCTGCGCGCCGGAGCCGAGCGGCAAGCGGCGCAAGGCCGGCAGACCGACCGCCGCCGACCCGATCTGACCGAGAAACGCGCGGCGACTTGACTGGGACATGATGCGGCCATCCTCTATAGTTGGCGTTTTTTGTGGAGCCGTCCCCAGCCGCGATCGGCAGAGTGGAGACACCCAAATCGATCTATTTCTTGCGTCGCACGTTATACACCAAACAGTCGTTCGGTGCCTGACGGCACCCGAACGACGCTGCGCCCGCTCTTGCCATGCCAACCCGATTCGTCTGAGGGCGTAATCCGCTCTGGGCGATTCGGCGGCCAGCGTCGCCAATGCTATGATTTGTGGTTATGAAGCCCGCTGTAGCCGAACCTTAGGGCAGGAGTCGCAGGCGATGGACGACCAGGGGTACAAGGACGCGCTCACCAGGAAGCGAACCGAGATTCTCGGCACCGGAGGCATCAAGCCGATCCAGGCGTCGATGGAGAACAACACGCGACAGGGCGACATGGCCGACCAGGCCAGCGGCAACAATGAGGTGCACATCGCACTCAAACTCAAGCAGACCGACGCGAAGATTCTGCAGGCGATCGAAGAGGCGCTGAAGCGCATCGACAAGGGCACCTACGGCGTGTGTCGCGACTGTGGTGAGATGATCGCCCCTGCCCGACTCAATGCGATTCCGTGGACTCGGGTCTGCATTGTCTGCAAGGAGAAGCAGAAGTCGTGACCGATTTGCTGCCCGTGCTCCAGGAGTTCTACAAGGAGAAGCTCGCCGCGGTGCTCAAGCACCAGGCCGCGGCGCGCTACGTGTCGCAGTACGACGCGAACAACGCCTACCAGTACGTCATCAACCGCGAGGACACGCAGTTGTCGTGGGTCGGGCGGTCAATCGTGGACATGGGCGGCGAGGTACCCGCGGACACGGCCGAACCAGACCGGAAGCCGACCGGCAAAGGTCCGACGGCCGCCAACGGGTTGATGGAAGAGGATGCGCGCGACGCGAGTGCCTTCGTCGACAAATGGACGCCGAAGGTCGAGGCGCTGACCAACGCGCGGCATCGCAACATGCTTCGCGTCATTCTCGGAGAGACGCTCGAGCAGAAGCGTTTCTTCGAGCAGGCACGGGCGGGCAGAACCGACCTCCTCGGACTGCGGACACCAGGTGTCGGCAAGCTCGAAGGCGTCGTCCTCCCAACGCGGTGGATTGAGTAGCACTCATCTCGTCGCGATCGCGCTGGGCTCGAACCTCGGCGATCGCGATGCCCATGTCGACTTTGCTGTCTCCCGCCTCTCGACACTTCTGACAGACCTTCGCGTCTCAGCGCGCTACGACACCGCACCGGTGGACGTCGACGACGAACAACCCCGATACTTGAACGCGGCTGTTGTCGGCCACGCGAGCCTCGCGCCTCACGACCTGCTCCGAGCCCTGCAGCACATCGAGGCTGACCGAGGACGTGAGCGGCCGTACCCGAATGCACCGCGGACATTGGATCTGG
>JBEBGB010000636.1:0-3176 GCA_040081675.1 Vicinamibacterales bacterium | reverse complement strand
GCGAAGAACGCCCGCGACGAGAAGCTGGCGCAGCGCAAGAAGGAACAGGATCCGAAGTACCACGCCGAGATGGCCAAGCTCTATGCGCAGCACGTGCTCAAGGAGCAGCCGACGCTGCAGATTCAGGGCCTGAGCAACGGGAAGAGGAAGCCGGTGCAGGAAGTGCTGCACAAGCCGCAGGTCTGACGCGGCGCGATCTCACGCCGCGCGGCTTCGGGCTCTGGGCTACAGGCTCTGGGCCTGGCCGGATCGCTCTGAGGGCTGGCAGTGTTCACGCACTGCCGGCCCTTTTGCTTCCTCGTGCCTCAGAGCGAGGGTCGACGTGAACCGAACAGTGCTCCCCAATTGAGTGTGAGTGCCGACAGCGTTCAGACGACTCCGGTCCTTTGAAGGGATCGTCCATGCGAAGAGCTGGCGAGCACCTTTCAGCGGCCGGACGGGTCGGCCAGCAACGCGAACGATACCAGCGTCGTCCCTGACGCGATGACCACGTGCTGACGACCGTCGAGCATGTAGGTCATTGGCGCCGCGCCCCAGATTGGGGTGCCCGTCTGATAGCGCCACAGATTTCTGCCGGTGCGCGAATCGAAGGCCATGAAGTTCCCTTCGTTGTCTCCGGCGAACACCAGACCCGAGGCCGTCGTCATGACGCCGGCCATCGTCGGCGACGTGTAGCGGAATTCCCACCGCCGCTCGCCTGTGGTCGGGTCGATGGCTCGCAGCGCGCCATACGCCTTCGTGGCGTCGACGACGCGGACGGCTCCGCCCATGTTCGCTCGTCCGGCAACCATCTTCGGCTCCTGGGTGACATACGTCGCGCAGGTTTCACGCGCGTTGACGAAG
The DNA here is from genome assembly GCA_040081675.1 of Vicinamibacterales bacterium. Classification (GTDB taxonomy): domain Bacteria; phylum Acidobacteriota; class Vicinamibacteria; order Vicinamibacterales; family CAVVIG01; genus CAVVIG01. Next base: position 2,333 of record JBEBGB010000636.1, on the reverse strand, counting down.
AACAATCCGAGCGCCGGATCGAATGACGGCGGATTGAAATTCGTGCCGCCCCATTGATCGGGCAGGCAACCCTTGCTGCCGTCGTTCAGGACGATCGGACGGCCGCGGCTGTCAACGTCCCTCGCCCAGGTCGTATCGGTGAACGGTTTCGCGACGAGCAGCGTTCCGTTCTGCCGATCGAGCACGTAGAAGAACCCGTTGCGGTTCGCGAGCATCACGACCCTGCGCCGTGTGCCGCCGATCGTGAGATCGGTCAGCACCGGAATCTGGTTCGCATCCCAGTCGTGCGTGTCGTGGGGCGTGAACTGAAAGTGCCACTTCAACGTCCCAGTCCCCGCGTCGATGGCGACGAGCGAGTTGGTATAGAGGTTGTCGCCTTCGCGGCCCTTTCCCCAGTAGTCCGGGTTGGGATTGCCAGTGCCCCAATAGAGCAGGTTGAGGTCGGGATCATAGCTGCCCGTCGTCCAGGTGCCGCCACCGCCGCGCGCCAGAACCTCGGCAGACGAAGGCCATGTCTCGCTGCCCGGCTCACCTGGAGCCGGCACCGTGTAGAAACGCCAGATGCGCTTGCCGGTCTCCGGATCGTAGGCATCCAGGAAACCTCTCGTCGGGTACTCGCCGCCGGAAATGCCGACGATGACTTTGCCATCGAGGACGAGCGGCGCCATCGTCGCCGAGTATCCAATCTTGTAGTCGGCGAGGACGACATCCCAGAGGATCTTCCCGGTCCTGCGATCGAACGCGAGCAGGTGCGCGTCGAGGGTGACCATGTACAGGCGATCGCCGAGCATTCCGAATCCGCGGTTGACGGGCGCCGAGGCGCCGTACGTGAGGTCGGTCGGCAACTCGCGCCGGTATTGCCAGAACGGCCGGCCGGTGCGTGCGTCGAGCGCCCAGGCAAAGTTGTTGGAACCGGTGACGTACAGCACGCCGTCCCACGCAAGCGCCGTTGCTTCGAATCCTCGGCCACGGGTCGTCGTGCCGGTTTGCAGCGTCCATTCGGTCACGAGCCGCTGCACGTTCGACGGCGTAATCTGCGTGAGCGGACTGTTCCGGCGCCCCGAGTAGTCGCCCGAATAGGTAACCCATCGGGAGGGATCCTTCAGGCCGTCGAGGATGTCGCGGTACGTGACGCCGGCTGGCGCATAGCCAGGCGTCGACGCGGTGGCGGTGTCGACGCGAGCGTTCGATGGATCGTCGCGAACGATCTCTTTGAGATTCGACTTGAGGTATCCCTGCAGGCGTCCGCGTGTATCGACAATCTGAATCGAGAAGGCGTCCTCGTTCCTGCGCTCGCCGCGAATCTGCTGCCCGTCGTTCGTCACCAGCGTCACGAACTGCGGCCGTTCGGCGGGCGGGTTGCTTCCGGCGGGCCCGGCGACAGGCGGTGCAAGCGTCTTCAGGAACGCGATGACCGATCGGATCTCTTCGTCTGCCGCGTCGCTTGGCGGCATGACGCTGCCGGGCACCCCGCGACGAATCGTCTGAAACACCCGCTCGTCCGTCGCGCCCGACGTCCAGAGCGACGTCAGGTTCGGACCATTCTGTCCCTTCGCGTCAGCGCCGTGGCAGGTCGCGCAGCGTTCGGCGAAGAACGCCGCGCCGTTACGAGCATCCTGGGCCGCAGCGCTCGACGCGAGCAGCGCGACGCAGAGACATGCGAGCACGAGGCGTACCATCGATGGCCCCCTTCAGTAGGCTTAGCAGGGTAACAGAAGATCAATCCGCCGCTGACGATCAGGGAGAATCAAAGGCGGAAAGCTTCGGTATCATTGACCGCAATCTGGGGATCACCGACCGGGCCGTTCGTGAACACGAGCAGGAGGGCTGTCTCTGATGCGTTCCACATTTCGGCCGGCACATCGGCGTCTAGGTATCGCATGGGTCGCGGGGGTCCTGGGTGTGTTGGTGGCGTCCACCGCCGACGCGGGCATTACGAAGATCCAGATCACCGCGAAGGAGTCGCCCACCTTCGGCGGGTACTCGTGGCCAGGCGTGGGGCGGTACGAGAAGATCGTCGGCAAGGCGTTTGGCGAGGTCGATCCCAACGACCCGAAGAACGCCATCATCGTCGACATCCAACTGGCGCCCCGCAATGCGCACGGCCAGGTCGAGTACTCGTTCGACTTCTACATCCTGAAACCGATTGACCTGACGAAGGGCGCGCACAAGGTCGTGTACGAGCCGCCGAACCGCGGCCGCAAGACGTGGGCCTCGCTGGCACGCGTGTCTTCCGGTGGCAACGATCCCGGCTCGATCACCAACGCGACCGAACTGGCGAATTCATTCCTGATGCCGCGCGGCTACACGATGGTGTGGAGCGGATGGGACTT
>JBEBGB010000635.1:0-3177 GCA_040081675.1 Vicinamibacterales bacterium | reverse complement strand
GAGTTGGTGAGTTGGTGAGTTGGAATGCCAACAAGGTTAGCACTCTCACGAGGCTCGTTCCGATTCGAATCACCAAATCGCCAAGTCGCCCAAGTCGCCAAGTCGCCAATCATTTAGCGGCGTTCACGGGGCGTACCCCGCCGACGCTACGTCGTCCCGTCGGCCCTGCGCACCGTGATGGAGCCGTCGCCGCTGCGGATGGTGATGTTTGCGCCCCCATTGCCGATGCGCCCATGAGCACGACTGCGACGACGCCCCTCGGTGTCGCCGCTGAACGAAAGCCCGGACACGTGCACGCGCCCGTCACCGGTGGTCGCGTCGAGTTCTGCTCCAAAATTATCCGGGACTTCCAGGACCACAGAGCCGTCGCCAGTTGACAGCGACCAATCGGCCGTTGGGCCGGACCCCTCGGCCCGAACTCGCAGCCGCCCATCGCCTGAACGAGCCTTGAGCTGACCAATCGTCCCTTCCACGTCGATGCTCCCGTCGCCCGAGCTCGCGTCGACGGCGCCGGTCACATGTTCGAGATGAATCGATCCATCTCCGGAATGAACGCGAAGGTCGCCTTCGACGTTGCGCACGGTAATACGACCGTCGCCCGTATTGGCGTCAATCTGGGCTTTCACCGGGACGGTGATGATCAACTTTGCGCCGTGGCGGCCGAAGTGCATGTGCATGTGGCCGTCTCGCTCCTCTTTCACCTGGACGGTGATGACGTCACCGGCTTGCTCGGCAAGCACCTGCATCCGATCGGCGGCTTCCTTGTCGAAGGCGTGCTTCTCGATGATCACGAGGACTTCCGGGCGATTCCACGTTTCGACTTCGACACTCCCGTCGAACGTCCCAAGATTCAGCGTGGGCGTCCCGGTAACCGTGAATCGTTTCTCGACGGTGTCGACGTAGGCTGATTCGCCGGCTGAAATGTCCACACAGCCAATTCCAGACGCAGCGACGAGGATGGAAAGGGCGAGCGGCGCAACGCCTCGTGAGATGAACGGCATGCTGGCCTCCAGCACGCGCAGGTATCGCGCGTGATGAGGGCTTAGACGGACGCACGAGCGACGCTGTTCCCGCGCGCATTCCGCGGGCATCGCCATGGAAGAGGTGCGTCTCGGAAAGAAGATTGAAGCCGAAGCCCAGAGCCTAGACGTCTCGGCGCCAGTTGGTGTGCACTTCAAGCGTACGGCCAGCGAGCGGCAAGGGCGCATCCGCTCCGGTCGGCGCACCGAAGAGGACACGATCGATACGGTCCATGAGCGCGGCAAACTCTCGCTCGTTCGGAGCGCTGACCACCAGGACACCACTGCCCTCGGTCGGCGGGAAACGCCGATCATCGAGGTAATCGCGGTCGAGCGTGATGAGGGTTCGATGCAGGCGGTTCGCCAGCCGGAAATGCGCGAGGTCCGACTCACGACGCAGGGTCGGATCCTCGATGACGAAGAGCACGTCCCACTCGAGGGCCTGGCGCATGTGCGCCACGAGGCCTGCCGGCACGTTGGCGTCGGCGTAGATGCGTGGCCGAGGCGAGATCCGCTGTGCGTGCGGCGCAAGCTCGGAGGCCAGCGTGCCCACGGCCCTAGCCTGCCTCGGCGTCGCGCGCGGCCTTGGCGGCCTTCGCCTGCACGACGAGGTCGGACACGAGGCTGGCGCGCTTGTGCAGCAGCTCCTTGCGCGGCCGCCGTGCGTTGGGTGAGGCAAGCGCGTACTCGCAGAAGAGCGGAAACGCGATCGTCGAGTCGACGTACGCGACAACGGTATCGGGCAACACGCCTGGATTCACCTTGCCCCAGCTGACCGCTTCTGCGGGCGTAGCGCCCGAAAGGCCGCCCCAGACGACCTGGTCGGTTGTGATCTGGATGAAGTAGTCGTTGCCACCCTTGGGGATGCCGTACACCTCCCACAACGTGGGCTGCGCCTGCAGGTAGAAGTTCTTCGGCGATCCCCCGCCGAGAATGACGCACCCATTCCGTGTGCCGGCCAGCACGATCGCGCAGACTTCGTTGACGTCGCGGTTGGGGTCGATCATCAGACGGCTGTCGTGCATCAGCTCGTTGTACGCGATGTTCATGCCGATCGAGCTGTCGCCGGGAGAAGAGGTGTAGATCGGCACGCCGACCTTCGCGGCCCGTGCCACCACTGAGTGCTCTTCACAGCCGGGAAACTTCTCGAGCAGGTCGAGCCCCAGCCGATAGTGGAATTCCGAGGTCGCGATCGGTTCGTTCAGCCCTGAGCGGACGATGAAGTCACGAATGTAGGAGTCGGTTTCGAGGAGCACCGTTGCCGGAAAGAGCACGTCGTAGATGCGGATGATGCCTTCGTCGTAGAGCTCGACGTCGTTCAGGAACGGAGACCCGCGATGCAGGGTGAAGTTCAGCGCGTAGTGCAGGTCGTGGTACAGGTTTGCGCCGGTCGAAATCACGAAATCGACAAGACCGCGCTCCATCAGCTCGATCACGCAACCACCAAGACCCGCCGGCGTCAACGCACCAGCCACCGTGAGGCCGATGGTCGTCTCGCTCTCGGGTGCCAGCATCTTGTCCGCGAAGATCTGGCAGGCCTCCGACAACCGGCCGGCGTTGAACGCCTGAAAGCCTTCGTCGATCAAGTGCTTGATCTGCGGGCTCCCGGTGGGACGGTAGTAGGTGATCGGCTTTCCAGAGAGAAATGGCTTACGGGACAGCCCGGGCGAACCGGGCGCGCGATGCGGCACGAGGCGATCTCCTTGTGTTGAAAAAATAGCTTAACATCGAGCGCAGTGGACTACGTGCAGGCTCCAGGGTTGCCGCTCTACCAGGTCATCCTCTACTGGATGATCGGACTCGGGGTGCTGTTCCTCGTGCTGCTGTGCATCGTGGCGTGGATCAAGGGCCGGCCGTTCGCCGAAGGCGCCGTGTTCCGGGCAAGTCGCCTCAGTTCCGGCAACCACCTGTTGCTGACGCAGGTGCTCGTGACGCCGCGTTCGGTCGTGCAGTTCAGACCCAAGTGGATCGGCAAGCAGGAAGAGTCGATCCACCTGGCGCACGTCGCCTCGGTGAAGATTCACACCGGTATGCTGCTGTCCGACCTGCTGATCGAGACCAGCGGCGGCGCCAGCCCAATCCGCTGCCACGGCCACCACAAGCGCGACGCGCTCGAGATGAAGCGCCTGATCGAGCAGTACCAGGACGAGTACTACCG
>JBEBGB010000634.1:0-3181 GCA_040081675.1 Vicinamibacterales bacterium | reverse complement strand
CCACTCATCACGATGTCGAAAGCCGACATTATCAAGCGCGGGCTGTCGCTCGGGCTCGACTACGGTCTGACACACAGTTGCTACAACCCCGGCGCTGAAGGTCGCCCTTGCCGGCGTTGCGACAGCTGCCTGCTGCGCGCGAAAGGGTTCGCTGAAGCTGGCGTCCACGATCCCGCCGTGCCGGAATAGACCGCCGTCTTCACGCACGCATCACCGACGAGGACATCGATGCCCGCCACCGAGCGCCTCTACTACGACGACTCGAGTCTGATGTCATTCGACGCCACAGTTGTCCGTACAGAGTCGAGAGGCGACCATGTCGCTGTGTGGCTGGACCGCACGGCTTTCTATCCCACGTCCGGCGGTCAGCCGTTCGACACAGGCACCCTTGGCGGCGCGCCCGTCTTGGATGTGGAGGACGACGATGCCGGCGACGTGGTGCATGTGGTGTCTGGCGCGGTGCCCGACGTCGGCGCGACGCTGCGTGGTGATGTCGACGCGTTGCGCCGGTTCGATCACATGCAGCAGCACACAGGACAACACGTGCTGTCCGCCGTGATCGAACACGCCTTCGGCGCTCGAACTATCGGCTTCCACCTGGGGACTGACGCGAGCACCATCGACATCGACCGGGACCTGACACCGACACAAATCGCCCGCGTCGAACTCTCGGCGAACGACGTGGTCTGGCGCGATGTGCCCGTCTCCGTGCGCTACGCCACCGACGACGAGGCGCGGGCGTTGCCGCTGCGCAAGGAGTCGGCGCGGGCGGGTACGCTGCGCCTGGTCGACATTCAGGGGGTAGACCTGTCGGCGTGTGGTGGAACGCACGTGGCGCGGACAGGTTCGCTCGGTCCAGTTGTGGTCTCGTCGTGGGAGCGCTTCAAAGGTGGACAGCGAATCGAGTTTCTCTGTGGCGCTCGAGCAGTCAGGAGGTTCCAGCAACTGCGAGACATGGCGTCGGCGTCGATCCGCCTGCTCTCCGTATTGCCAGGCCAGTTGCCCGACGCGATCGAACGCCTTCAGGGCGATGCCAGGGAGCAGAAACGCGCGCTGGTCGCCGCGCAGCTCGAACTCGCGAAATACGAAGCGGCGGCGTTGGCAGGCGGAGCCGAGCCGCAGTCATTCGGTCGTGCGGTGCTACGCATCGTGGACGGCGACGGCGTCCGGTTGAAGGCGCTGGCTTCTGCGATCGTCGCTCGACCCGATCTACTGGTGGTCTTGATTTCGCGAAACGCGCCCGTGCTGGCTGTTGCCGCACGTTCGTCGAACGTCACCGTCCCCTGTCACGAACTCATTTCGGCGCTGGCCAGACAGTTCGGCGGAAAAGGCGGGGGCAAGCCTGATCTTGCACAGTGTGGGGGACTGCAGGCGCAGCCAGAGGACGTCCTCGCCGCTTCGCGTGCCAGTATCCTGGCGCTTACAAAGTAAGCGCGGAGCCGCACGTGATGAGTCCACGCGCGGCCCATGCGGGCGCTCAAACCTGCTCAGTAAAGCAGACGGGACAACTCTTCTCGGTATGAAGGGGGTGTCGAGTGCAGCGTGAGGGGCTTGTCTGAGGGGACGGCCGACGGTTCCGTAAGACAGGACCGACGACCGTTCGTGGTACTACGCGAGTCGAACGTTCTCCCCGCGCGGACCCTTGGGGCCCTGGCCACGCTCGAAGGTTACGGACTGGTTCTCGCGAAGATCGTCGAATGCGACTCCGTTGCAGGCGGAGTTGTGAAAGAAGTACTCGTTGCCGTCGCTAGCGAGAATAAAGCCGAAGCCTTTGTCGCTGACGAGACGCTTGATCGTGCCATTCATTGCTGCCATGTGGGTCGGTCTCCTAGAGTTGCGCGATTCCCGGTACGGTCCAGAACGGTCCGCCCGTGACGCGCTCGCGGCGTGCCAGAGGGCACCCGCGTAGATAGTGTCCCACCTTCTGGGCGTAATTCCGTAACTCAATTACATCTTTTCAAGACTGGTGCCGTGTAGTTTGATGTTTCCGTCGGTTTGTGGATGGGGTGGAAATCAGCGCCGCGGGGTCCCGCCAAAATCGAAACCGAACCAATGCCTCAGTAAAGTTACGATTTACAGACCATGAGCGATCTTCACAATCGACGAGCCTTTCTTCGCGCCGCAGCGGCGGCAGGCGCCACGTGGGCTATTGCAGACCTGGTTCAGGTAGAAGACGCGCTTGCCTGGGCGACCGAGCAGGCAGGCACTCCTGGTGTCGCGGGACTGAGCGCGCTCACAAAGCCGCAAGCTGACGTCCTCGACGCGCTCACCTCGCGCATTCTTCCGTCCGTCGACGGTAAGCCAGGCGCGCACGAAGCGGGTGTCGTCTACTTCATCGATCGTGCCCTGGCCACCTTCAATGCTGGACAGAAGACTGCGTATGCCAACGGGATCCGCGATCTGAACCGCCGAGCCACGAGCAAGGCGAGTGGAGCGGCGAGCTTTGCCGCGTTGACACCTGCGCAGCAGGACGAAGTGCTGCACGAGATCGAGAAGACGCCGTTCTTCCAGGCGTTGCGATTCGACACGATTATCGGAACCTTCGCCCTGCCGTCGTGGGGCGGCAACCGAGACTACGCGGGCTGGCATCTCCTCGGGTTCGAACATCAAATGCGGTTCCAGGCACCGTTTGGCTACTACGACGCCGACATCAATCGGAGGGGCTGACGTGACTCAGGAAACACAAAGGTCGGCTCGCTTCCGCACCAGCGACGTCGTCGACTTCGTCATCGTCGGGTCTGGCGCCGCCGGCGGCATCATCGCCAAGGAACTCTCGAGTGCTGGTCTTTCTGTGGTCGTGCTCGAGCAAGGGCCTCGCTTGACGGAGTCGCAGTTCGACCACGACGAGTTCGGCACCTTCATGCGGAACAAGCACGCCAACGATCCGGCTACGCAGCCGCAGACCTTTCGCGCAACGCCGCAGGACAAGGCGGAGAAGGCGCTGGCGCTGATCTACGGCCGCCTCGTCGGCGGCAGCAACGCGCACTTCACCGGCAACTACTGGCGTTTGCATCCGAGCGATTTCAACGAGGCCAGCGTGCACGGCAGCGTGCCAGGCACGGCGTTCGTGGATTGGCCGATGACCTACGACGAACTCGAGCCTTACTACACAAAGGTGGACTGGGAGATTGGTGTCTCGGGCGAGCCGGGACCGTTCGACCCGAAGCGCTCGAAGCCCTAT
>JBEBGB010000633.1:0-3181 GCA_040081675.1 Vicinamibacterales bacterium | reverse complement strand
AGCGTCGCTTCGGAGGTGGTGTCGACGATTGCGAGGAATTCCTCGCCGCCCCAACGACCGACCATGTCATGGCCGCGCAGGCCGCGGTTGAGGCATTGGGCGACGGTGGCGAGCACCTCGTCGCCGACCGCGTGACCATGCGTGTCGTTCACCTGTTTGAAGTGATCGACATCGCAGATGATGACGCCGAATCCCGTGCGTTCGCGCTCGTACCGATCCCACGCCGACGCAAGCGCGGCATCCAGCGCTCGCCGGTTCATCACGCCGGTCAATGCATCGGTCGTCGCCGCTTCGCGCAGGCGCCGCGTCTCGCGGATGAGCATCCGGTTATGGTTGACGACTTCGCCGTAGGCGCGGGTCTTCTGCACCACGATCGACACTTGCATTGCGGCGCGCTGGAACGCGGCGGCGTGCGACTCGGTGAACGCATGCGTGCGTCGGCTCGTGAAGAACAGAAAACCCAGCGGCGCGCCGTCGGCCACCAGTGGGCAGGTCAACACGGCGCGGACGCCGTCGCCGAAGAGCCGCTGCTCGACCAGCGCGGTGGGATGTTCGGACACGAACTGGGCCAGATCGCTCGTGATGCGTGGACGGCCGGATGTGAAGAGCATCGCAAGGTCGCCGCCCTCGAGCGAGGTCACGTGCCCCGGCGATGAAGGGTCGCTGTCGATCGTGCGTGCCCAATAGCTCACTGCGCTCTTGGAGTCGTCCGACAGAAATGCGCACTCGACCCGGTCGAATGGGATGACGCCGGTGAAGCCGCTGAAGAGGCGCGTCAGCACGGCATCGAGGAGCGACGTGCGTTCGACGGCGATCTGCTCGAAGAGTCGATTGAGTTCGCGCTCCCGTCGCGCCACGCGCGTCGAGAACTGCGCGAGCGCATCTCCCAGTCTTGCCAAGGCGTCGGGCGACGCGTTGCCGGCGGTCAGCGCTGACACGTCAATGGGTGAGTTGAGCACGTCAACCGCAGCTGTCACGTCCTGATTCACGACTGAGCTCCCCGAAGGCAACAGTGCACGTCCTTGCCCTCGTGCAAACCTATCGGAGTACGGGGTCGGTTTGATGATGACTGATTTCAGGCTAGTCTATGACCGATAACAAGCTTGTGCCGCAGTCGAACGCCCAAACCGTCATCATCGTCGAAGCCAACCGGGCGGTTGCCAAGCTGATGCAGTCATACGTGCAGGCGGCCGGCTTCCACGTGCCACATCCCGCCCACAGCGCGGGCGAAGCGTTGGCGTCTATCGCATCGGCGTCACCCGACGCCATCGTCATGGATTTGGCGATCGTCGACGATTCGCGAGCAGCGCACGAGCTGACCGCAGCGGCGGTCGAGCGACGAGCCTCTCTCATCTATGCGATCTCGACCGTAGACCGCCCGACGCTCGAACGCGTTGTCGACCTCCACGGCGTGGGCTGCGTGGTCAGGCCGATTGTCGAGCGCCAGCTCGTGTCGAGCGTACTCTTTGCGACGGCGGCCCGGCGCCGGTCCGCGCAGCCGGCCACGCTCTCACGACTGACGCCCGAGGAGAAATTGAAGCTCATCGCCGCGGTCGTGAGCGACGGCCCCCTCGAGAACGTGCGCGGCACCGCCGTTCAGCACCAAGGCGAAACAACGAGCCCCCACGATCAAGTCAATCCGCTCTCGCCGCGCGAACGACAGATCGTGGAGCTGCTCGCAAGCGGAGCGAGGGTTGTCACGATCGCGCAACGTCTTCAGCTCAGTCCGCACACGGTCAGGAACCACCTGAAGTCGGTCTTTCGCAAACTCAATCTCCGCGGTCAGCACGAGCTGTTCGAGTACTGGCACGAGCACGCCTGGTAGCGTCTGTTCTGCCCTTGGCGCTCACTTATCGGCGTCGAGGCATACCTCGAAACAGGCAGCTCGAGCCGCTGCGACGGGTCCGCTCACGCACTCCAGTCGTCGGGTATTGCTCTGGACGGCGTCAAGCCAGCCTTTCGGCTTGAACGCTCCCCGTCAGTCAGGTACAGTGCCACCGCTAGTAAATCACCGTTCCTCTGCACGTTTCCGGAGGCTGTTGTACATGAAGCGCTTCAAGATCCCAGTGTTCGCCGCGGCCGTTATGGCTGGCGCGCTCTCGTTCACGATGTCACACGTCGCTGCCCAGTCGCGGGCAAAGGCCGTGAACGTCCCCACCATTCCGCACGAAGCGGTGCCCAACTTCTTCAAGAACCCTCCCGGTATCTATACCGGCGAGAACATGGGTATCTCGACCGACTCGAAGGGCAACATCTACATCTACCACCGCGCGAACGAGACGCGGCTTTTCCAGTACAACCCGCAGGGTCAGTTCGTGAAAGAGATCGGGCGCAACAACTACGGCGCGTCCTTCGCCCACTCGGTCCGCGTCGATGCCCAGGACAACATCTGGGCGGTGGATGAAGGCACCGACATGCTCGTGAAGTTCAACCCCGCCGGGCAGGTGGTCATGACGATCGGTCGGCGTGACGACCCACTGGGCGCGATGAGCAACATGCCGGGCCAGGGCATCTTCCACGGCCGCAACGAAAAGTACCGCTTCGGCCGCGAGACCGATGTGGCGTGGGACCAGCAGGGCAACATCTTCGTGGCCGACGGCTACTTCGACGGCCGTGTGGTGAAGTTCGACAAGAACGGCCGGTTCCTCAAGGCTGTTGGCAAGCGGGGACCAGGCAACCTCGAGTTCAACACCCCCCACTCCATCGCCACCGACTTCCAGGGCAACGTCTACGTCGGAGACCGCGGCAACGCGCGCGTGCAGGTGCTCGACAACGACCTGAACTTCAAGGCGAACTACGACACCGTTGGCAACCCATGGGCGGTGTGCGTGTCAGGCGGGCCCGGACCGAAGAACCCAGGCAAGCAGTATCTGTACTCGTCGAACTCGTGGCCTGATTCCGCACCCGCGGCACAGGCCGAGTACACCGGCGAGGTGTACAAGATGGAACTCGACGGCACGATCATCGGCAAGTTCGGCAAGGGCGGCAAGGCGGCTGGCGAGTTCTCGACGATTCATCAGATGGACTGCCGCGACCCGAACACGATTTTCACCGCAGAGATCAATAACTGGCGCTCGCAGAAGATTCTGCTCAAGCCCACGGCGACTCCGTCCAGGACGAGCGCGAATTAGGAGACGGGGATGAATCGCACATTCAAGGGACTCGTCGCAGCAGGCATTCT
>JBEBGB010000632.1:0-3200 GCA_040081675.1 Vicinamibacterales bacterium | reverse complement strand
AGCAACCGGCGCCCGATGCCGAGTCCTTGACAGCGCTCGGTCACTGCCATCTTCGACAACTCCACCTTCGATCGTCCGGCCTTGATCAGCGCGCTCGTGCCGACAATGTCACCTTTGTAGCGCGCCAGGAAGATGTGCCCGCCTGGCTTCAAGATCGCATCCTCCGGGTGTGACAGCACCTCGTCGTCTATCGCCTCGACGTGGAAGTACTTCTCCAACCACTCGATGTTCAGGCGCTTGAAATCGTCCCCGTAACGCGGCTCAAAGGAGATGATCTCGACCGCGTCCGGCTCCTGCCGCTGCACGCGTCATGCTTGCGTAGGTCGGTGACCAACGTCAAGCCATCCGCGGTAGACTCCACGCTTCGTTCGCACCGAGAGCCCGCACACCATGGACGTCAGTCAACCCGTCGCCCGGACAGCTTTCTACTGCTGCGTCATTCGCGCGGACGACGCCGCGGCGGCCCGTCCCGTGTGCGACGACACCTTCGCCGCTCGGTTCGTCGACGACGCCGTGAGACGGGACCTGGCGCCAATGCTGCGCCTCAAGAATCCGGCCGCCAGCAATGTCGCACGACATCGGCTCATTGACGACCTCGTGCGTGCGCAACTCGCGACCAATCCGAATCGGCGCATCATTCTCCTGGGGGCTGGCTTCGACACCCGCGCGTTCCGCCTGCGCGGCGGCCGCTGGTTCGAGCTGGACGACCCGCAGTTGCTCGCATTCAAAGAAGCGCGGCTGCCGGCCGCCGACGCACCCAACCCGCTCGTTCGCATTCCCGTCACTTTCGCGAACGACACGCCCGAGCGCTACCTGGCCGACCTGGCTGGGAACGACGATGCCCTTGTCATTCTCGAGGGCGTGAGCATGTACCTGTCGGATGACACTCTCGGCGCTCTGGCGCGCGCGCTCGCCAAGGCGTTTCCGCGCGCCACGCTCATCTGCGACCTGATGACGCCGCAGTTTGCGAAGACATTCAGTCGTCAACTTCGACGAACGCTGGAGGATCTCGGCGCCACCTTTGGTGTCCGCACGTCGCATCCGCGTCTGCCCATCGAAGCCGCCGGCTATCACGTCCGTGCGGTCCACTCCATCGTCGAGTTCGGGCGACAGGCGGGCCGAGTCGCAATCCCACGTTGGGTGCTGAATAGCGTCTTGAGAAGTCTTCGAGACGGATACGGCGTCTGGGTCTTCTCGATTTAGCTGACCAGGGACCAGGCCCAAGAACGAGGGACCGCGCGCGACATCGATTCGAGAGGCGCGAAAGGCCCTGCCGGAGTCTCCTGTGACAGAATTTGGACATGGGCAAGGTCTACGAGGCGATCGGAGCCGAACACCAGGCGTTCATCGAACGCCAGCACATCTTCTTCGTCGCGAGCGCGCCGCTTTCGGCAAGCGGGCACGTGAATCTCTCGCCCAAAGGGCTTGATGCGTTGCGCGTCATCGACGCCAATACAGTGATGTATCTCGACCTCACTGGCAGCGGCAACGAAACCGCGGCGCACATCACCGAGAACCGTCGCTTGACGATCATGTTCTGCGCGTTTGACGGCAATCCGAAGATCTTGCGACTCTATTGCCGAGGCGAGGTCGTGACGCGCGTCACGCCCGGCTGGGACGAGGCCCTCGGCCGCTTTCCAACGCTTCCTGGTATCAGACAGATCGTGATTGGTCACGTCGAGTCCGTGCAGACGTCGTGCGGATTTGGCGTGCCTCTCCTGTCCTTTACCGAGCAGCGCGATCAGCTGCCACGCTGGGCAGAGAACCGGGGCGACGCGGCCATGGTCGAATATCGACGCACGCGCAACGCGGTCAGTCTCGACGGTCTGCTGACTCCGCTCACGGACGCCACCGAATAGATCGATGTCCTCCTTCACGCTGGTGTGGCCCGACCACGCACATCTTGCTGGCTACGCCGACGCGCTCGATCGTGGATGGTCGCCCGACAACACGCGCGGCGAGGTTGCCCGCCTCGACGAGCTTCGTGCCATCGCGGCGGATCCCGACGACTTCCTTTCGACCCTCGTCGACCGCGAAGCCATGGGCTCGCCAATCACCTTGCCAGACGGCACTCGTGTGCAACGCCTGCCCGGCTATCGCAAATGGATGTGGGACGAGACGTTCGTCGGCACAATCGGGTTCAGGTGGCAACCAGGAACCGACGCGTTGCCGCCCCATGTCCTCGGCCACATCGGATATTCGGTGGTGCCATGGATGCGCGGCCGCGGGTACGCGACGCTCGCGTTGCGCATGCTCCTGCCCGAAGCCAGGAGCGAAGGATTGAGGCAGGTCGAACTCACCGTCGAACCGACCAACCAGGCGTCGCGTCGGGTCATTGAAGCCAACGGCGGCGTGCTCGTGGAGGAGTTCGTCACACCGGCCGGGTACGGACACAAGCACGCGCTCCGATATCGAATCACGCTGTGAAGGCTGACACACGTCTGGTCCTGATTGGCATCGCGGTCCTGATAGCCCTCAGGGGCAGACCGGCGCGAGCCGGGGAAGACAAGTGGTTTGCGCGCGACAAGGCATTACACGCGGCGGCCGGCGCAACACTCGGCGCCGGTGGTTACGCAGCAAGCGCGCTGGTCTTCGAGACACCTCGTAAGCGCGTCGCGTCGGGACTCATCGTCGGTCTCGGAGCAGGCGCTGCGAAGGAATGGCACGACCGGGGCAATCGCGGAACGCCGTCGTGGCGCGACTTCGCCTGGGACGGTGTCGGTACGGCAGCCGGATTGTCAGTGGCATGGCTCATCGACCGCACTCGAAGAGCTCATCGTTCGCCGCCGCGGCCCGCGCGCGTTCAGTCTAGACGTGCTCCTCCAGACGAAGAGCGCTACACAGTTCTGGTTCCTGGACTGCCGGAGCGGCATATGGCTGCGCCAATACCGCTGCAATGAGACCGCATCCCGCCGCGAAGGATAGCCAAAGTCCAGGGACCGCACGGTTGCCCGTCACCAAGGCCCCGGCGATGGCCGAGGCGTAGTAGCCAAACACCATGAAGTCGTACATCTCCAGGAAATTTCCGCTGGAGACGCGGACGACCGACCAGACGCGGGATGTCTTCTGCACAGTCAGTGACGGCTCGTGTTTCATGACCGATCTACGTGGTGATTCACCGGGGTGGCGACTCGTTGTGCGGCTCAGAATCGTCTCGGAATCCACACCTGATGGCGTAATCTTAGAATCTACGACTCTAG
>JBEBGB010000109.1:0-12046 GCA_040081675.1 Vicinamibacterales bacterium | reverse complement strand
CGGGGTAGCGCTGCACCATCATGACGCCGACGAGCTTTTCCTTCGGGTCGACCCAGAAGAATGTTCCGTAGATACCGCTCCAGCCGTACATGCCCACGGAGCCAGGCATCTGCATCGCGCCAAGGTCGCTGGTGATCTTGAAGCCGAGCCCCCACTCGTTGCCCGGGCCGAGCACGAGCGTGTTGGCGTTGTCGAGATGCAGATCCAGCGTGTGGCTGGTCGTCATCAGCTCGACGGTCTTCGGACCGAGAAGACGCACGCCGTCCAGGACTCCGCCGTTGAGCAGCATCTGCGCGAAGCGCGAGTAGTCTTGCGCGGTCGACGTTAGCCCGGCGCCGCCCGAGAAGTACTTCTTGCCAGGCTTGTAGCTGGCCATCGGCGACATGACTGTGTTGCCGAAGGCTTCCGGATCCTTCATCGCCCTGATGCCCGCCTGGCCGTCTCCTGTGTACACGTTCACGAACCGCGACCACTTCGCGTCCGACACGCTGAAACTTGTGTCGACCATGTGCAGGGGCGAGAGAATACGGTCGCTCAAGAACTGTTCGAACGTCATGCCCGACGCGACTTCGACGACCCGGCCGAGCACGTCGGTGCTGAGGCTGTAGTGCCACTCGGCGCCTGGTTGGCTCACGAGCGGAGCCTTCGCGAGACGATCAATGTTCTCCGCGAGCGGCACTTCCACCACGGTGAGGCCGTCGTTCACGCCCGTTTGACGATAGGTGGTTCCGGCCTGGGCGTTGTCGAGAAACCCGTAGGTCAAACCCGATCGATGTGTGAGGAGATCGCGGACGGTGATCTGACGACGCGCCGGCTGCAACGTCGGCTCAGTACCGGCGGCGCCTCGCGTCACGACCTTCATCTCTCGGAAGGCAGGAATGAAGCGCGACACCGGGTCGGTCAGTGCCAGCTTGCCTTCCTCGAACAGCATCATGACCGCGACGCTCGTGATGGGCTTGGTCATCGAAGCAATGCGGAAGATGCTATCGGTCTTCATGGCCGACTTGCTGTCCACATCCTGAAATCCAAACGCCTGCACATCGACCATCTTCCCGTCGCGTGCGACTAGCGTCACGATGCCGCCGACCTGATGACCATCGACGAGCGCCTGCATGCCGTTGTGCATGCGGCGGAGCCGTTCCGTCGACATGCCAACCGATTCGGGAGTCGCACGAGGCAACGCCCAGGAGGTGCGTGCCGGCGTCGTCGCAGTGCGCGCCGGTGCAGGTGCGGTGGCGGCAGATTGCGCAAACGCGGTGGGTGCCCATAGCGCAAGCACTATCGCCAACGCGCGAACAGATCGTGTCATGGACCGACTCTCCTCGAGGCTATCGAGCACTAAGAACTAAGAGTGCATTTCAAAATTAGAGCACTACCACGGAGGTCACGAAGACGAACGGAGGACACGGCTAGTTTTGCTCGTATTCTCCGTGTTCTCGGTTCCGCCCGGTGCTCTCTGTGGTAGAGCGTGGTCATTTTGCAGCCAGCTCTAATTAACGGCGAACACCCACACCGAGCCGCCCTCGGGCACTTCGGGGTACTGACCCGGATGAAGCAGATTCAGACTGCGCTGCATGGCGCGCGAGTCGACGCCCCAACCCGACTGGACGGCCACGTACTGCACACCATCGACGGTGAACGTCGCGGGCTGTCCGATTACACCGGAACTGGTCGGATACTCCCACAGCACCGCGCCGGTCTTCGCGTCGAACGCCCGGAACATGCGGTCGTTGGTGCCACCCGAGAATACGAGCCCGCCGCCCGTCGTCAGCATCGGGCCCCAGTTTGGTGACGAGGGGAAGGTGTGCGTCCAGACGCGCTTGCCGGTGTCGACATTCCAGGCCTGCACCTCGCCGATATGGTCGACGCTCGCCCCGAGTGTCAGCGAGCTTGTCGCGCCCGTGAACGAGGCGCCCGGTGTGTATTGCACCTCGCGACCGACGATGGTGGAGCAGAGGTTCTCGTTGGCTGGTATGTAGATCAGCCGCGTATCGGGGTTGAACGCGATGGGCGGCCAGTTCTTGCCGCCCCAGAAGGACGGGCAGAACTCCACGCTCTTCCCCGTGCCAGGCTTGCGCGCGGGGTCGACGTCGGGGCGTCCGGTTTTCGAGTCGATGCTGCGGAAGACGTTCTGCTTCACGTACGGTGTCGCGTCCACGAACTTGATGGGACCCTCGGTCCGTTCGAGGAACCAAAGGTATCCGTCGCGCGCGACGTCGATCAGCCCCTTGATCGTGCGCCCGTTGCGTTGATAGTCGACGAGGATCGGTGGCGACACTTCATCCCAGTCCCACGATTCGTTCGGGTCGTACTGGTGATGTCCTTTGATGGTGCCTGTCGTCACATCGATGGCAACGGTGGACGAGGTGTACAGGTTGTCTCCTGGGCGCTTGTCGCCCATCCAGGGGCCGCCATTGCCCGTGCCGAAGAAGGCGAGCTTCGTGACCGGGTCGTAGTTGCCGGTCACCCAGATGGATCCGCCGCCCGTCTTCCACTGGTCGCCTCCTGCCGGCCAGGTTTCGCTGCCCGGCTCGCCTGGGGCTGGAACCGTGAATACCTTCCAGAGCTGCTTGCCTGTTTCAACGTCGTAAGCCGCGACGAAACCGCGGACGCCAAGTTCGCCGCCGGACGTTCCGACGATGACCTTGCCGTCTGCGATGAGCGGTGCGAGCGAGATGTAGTAGCCGTTGCGGTTGTTCTCGACGGTCGCCGACCACACTTCCTTGCCGGTCTTCGCATCGAGCGCCACGAGCACGGCTTCCGCACGCGCGAAGAAGACCTTGTCTCCATACAGCGCCACGCCGCGGCTCGTGCGGTGCAGGCTGATGACGTCGGGCGGAGGCGTGTTCAGGTAACGCCACAGGAGCTTTCCGGTCTTCGCCTCGATGGCGAGAACCTGGTTGCCCGGCGTCGCGACAAACATGACCCCGTTGTTCACGAGCGGAGTCGCCTCGTGACCGCTGGTGTTGCCGGTGGCAAAGGACCAGACCGGTCGAAGCCTTCCCACGTTTGCCGGCGTGATCTGCTTCAGCGGGCTATAGCCCCAGCCGTCGTAGGTGCGACGCACCATCAGGACGTCCGAGTCTTCCGGGTGAAGCAGCCGTTCGGCGGTGACTGGCTTGTACCGTTCCAGCACCGCTGGCGTCGGCATGATCGGGGCAGGGGCTTGAGCACGCAGCGCAATGCTGGCGCAGGTGCCAGCCGCGAGAAGTGCCAGGGCGATCGTGTGGCGCGTCATGATCTCTCCCGCAAAGAGTCGCGGCTAGGCTTGGCCGTTTCGGATGCGCTCGACCTTGCGGTCGCGCTCAGCGGTGAGTCGCTCCCGGTCGGCACGCCATTCGGCGTCGAGGGCGTCCTTCACCGACGGATCGAAGGTGTTCTGCACCCGAGACTGATGCAGCACCTGGTGTTCGGCAATCTTGGCCTCGTAGAAGTTTCGAACTTCCGCGATCGCGGCCCGTTCCGCGTCGGTCGGCACTCGCGCGGTGACGCCGGCGTCGGCATCTTTCTGCCGCAAGCGCTCCAGTGCCAGTTCGAGCGAAGATTTCAGTCCGGTGTCGTCAGCCATGGTATGTGTGAGGGGGATTATGGCCCGAAAGGCGTCTCCTGCGACTGGGCATCATCACGTCTACGTCGTGTACCTGCGAAACCCGACCGGCGACGGGAAAGCCGGGTACTACGTCGGCATGACGGGGCTGACGCCCGACAAGCGATTTCAGAACCACAAGAACGGCGTCAAATCGGCCAGCGTGGTTCGCAGGTTCGGCGAGCGTCTCGTGCCTCGGCTGTACGCACACCTGAACCCGATGCCGTACGCCAAGGCGGTCATCATGGAACGAGTGCTTGCGGACAGCCTCCGCAAGCGCGGCTACCGCGTGTTCGGCGGCCACTAAGAGACCCCGCGATCGTCTCTCCTACTTCTCTCTCTCGGCCGGCCTTGCCTGCCTGGCCCGCCCTGCCCGCCTCGAGAACCCCAGCGCATCCTGTCTGCCAGCCAGTCTTGCCAGCCCGACCTGCCTTACCCGTCTTGCCTGCCACTGCGCTGAGGCTCTCAGGCTCCTCGAGCCGACTTAAAATAGTCCGATGCGCGTCGTCAACAGAACTGCCGTGACAGTCGTCGGAGCCAAGCCCTACGTCGAGTGGACCCGTAAGCGTGACGCAGATTTCAATCCGGCACAGCTGACCGTTGGCCGCGCCAAAGCCTTCGGATCGGCGTTCCTGCTGCCCGAGGTCGACTACGAAGAAGATCTGCAGGAGTGGGTGGAGGAGAACTTCGCCTGGCTCTTCGAGTTTCAACTCTCCGCGTGGACGGCTGACGAATCGGCCTGGCCGGAGGGCCGCGACCTGCCCATGTTCAAGGCGTGGTTCACGATCGATCTGCACAACGTCGTGGTCGATGTGGCCGACGACGACATCGAAGGCGAAGAACTCTGATTGTTTCGGCGCGAGCCGGTGCGAGCAAATAGTGGCGGTCGACTTCGAGTAATCGTCAGGCCATGTCGACCGTCAGTTGTCGCCATACGCATCGTCGGCGCAACACGCGCCAGATCATGCGTCTCGTTGCTCCGGACACGACGTCACGGCAGCGAACTCGAACGACTCGTGAGTGCGGCAACTGATTTGCTGCGTGCTCCATCATGACCCACGCCGAGCACTCCGAATCCCACGCCGAACGACTGTGGACTCTTGCGGACGGCACGTTCTGCACGTTGGCAACCGGGGACGCGCCCCCGAGTTACACCGTGTCGTTGGTACGGGGCGCCGAGGTGCTGCGCGAGACGCGCCTGTACGGCCTCGCGAGTGCTCAGATGCTGGCGCTGGGATGGCGCGAGGTGGGTCCGCATCCGGACGAGTCGTGGATGCGCATGGCAGCAGGCCGGCATCACCAGCCGGTTGGCTGACACTCAGGCTCGGGAAGCCGACACTAGTGGCCAGTCCGCGGGCAGGCCACTAGGGCTCAGGAATCAGCTCCGGAGACGGCGTGAACCACTGCACGTGGCGGCCAACGATCTCCTGTAGCACCACGTCCGGATGTTCCTTCTCGATCTCGGTCACAGAGAAGTCGTTCCGCCACAGGTAGACCACGCGGCTGAAGTGCTCCGACAGGTAAGGCGCCATCGCTGAGGTGAACGAATCGCGGAACACCACCGCGCGCGGGAGCGTCGACCCCGGAATTTCCGTGACGATGCGCCCCTCGCCAGCCTCCACGATGTTGCCTTTCGGTTCGATCACGACGTACTGACGCTTCGCTCGTTGCGTCAGTCTCAGGTCCTCTTCGCCGAGGACGTGCTTCAGTCCCATCATCCCTGCGAGGTCCATCCCTTCGATATGCCGAGTGCTGGTGTCGAAGTCAGACAACGGCTTGGCCGGAGGAATAGACGGCACCTGCAGCCGAAGAGCATTGATGATGGTGCGATAGCCAACGTACGCACCGCGCTGGTTCCAGTGCGTGTCGGTCTTTTGAAAGACTCGGACGTTCCGTTTCTCGTCCATGAGCGCTTGCCGCA
The DNA here is from genome assembly GCA_040081675.1 of Vicinamibacterales bacterium. Taxonomy (GTDB): domain Bacteria; phylum Acidobacteriota; class Vicinamibacteria; order Vicinamibacterales; family CAVVIG01; genus CAVVIG01. The sequence continues at coordinate 6,539 of JBEBGB010000109.1, read as the reverse complement.
CGTCGATCGCCGCGCCTGTATCGGTGATCGCGGTCATGATCTGGTCGATGCGCGAGAGCCGGGTGACGCGACGCGCGGTTTGGGGGAAGAGCTCAGGGTAGATCGTGCTCTTGTCTGGCAGCACCGTGAAGGCGTACGCGATGCCGCGCGCACGACACCACCGCTGTGCGCGCACGACGACATCGCGCCACGTCTGCATTTCTGTGTCGGTCAGTGGTGCTTCATTGGTGAAGTCTTCCAGGCCACCATCGTCCGCGAAGAAGAGCCACCCGCGAGGACCGACTGCCACAGAGGACGATGCGGAGACGCCGAGCCAGAGATAGCGACTGACGCCGTACCACCGGACGAGGTCTGCGCGGAACGCAAAGTGGTCGGCGTACCACGCGTCGAGCCGGGGGAGGAACTGGGTCACGCCCTGCCAACTTGCAGACAGCGTGGGGAAGGCCGCCAGCGTCCGGTTCTCGGCTGCGGGATCAGCGCCGTCGGCACCGAGCAGATTCGCGATTGGTGGCGTAACGAGGACGCCGATGAAGAGCACGACGAGCAGCCAGTGCAGTGCGCGTCGCATCAGAACCTGAAGTAGATGAACGGGTTGTAGGTCCGGGCCGCCACCTGCACGATGGCAGCGATGAAGATCGCGAAGAGCGCCAGCGTACCCACGGCTTCAGCCGCAAGGCCTTGCCACCGGCGCGCTGTGCGCTCAGTCCATACTGCAAGAGCGGGCACAACCGGCATCGAGCCGATGATGCCGGCCATCATGGCGAAGCGAACGTCGCGCGTCAGGTACCACGAGAGGCGCAGGGCCGGCATCTCGCCGTGGCCGAAGCCGAACATCGCCTGCAGGTACGTCAGGGCCGAGGGCAGGTCTGCCGCGCGAAAGAACACCCAGCCAACGAGCATCGTCACCAGGAGATAGGCATGCCGGGCTGTTGGGGGCAGTCGCTTGAGCACCGTCCCCAGTCCGAGCCGTTCGACCACGAGAAAGACGCCGTGGAAGAGACCCCACACGACGAAGTTCCAACTGGCGCCGTGCCACAGGCCACAGAGAAAGAACACTGTCACCAGGTTGCGGTAGGTCTTCCATGTCTCGACCCGGTTTCCCCCGAGCGGCACGTACAGGTAATCCCTGAACCAGGACGACAACGACATGTGCCAGCGCCGCCAGAACTCCTGCACGGAGTCGGCAATGTACGGCCAGCGGAAGTTCTCGGGGAACGTGAAGCCGAACATGCGCCCCAGCCCGATCGCCATGTCGGAATAGCCCGAGAAGTCGAAGTAGATCTGCAGCGCGTAACACACGATGCCGGCCCACGCGTAAGGACCGATCAGGTGCGACGCCGGCAACGCGAAGATGGCGTCGGCTGGCACCGCCACGACGTTGGCGATGAGCACCTTCTTCCCGAGTCCGATGATGAAGCGCCGGACGCCGTAGACGAAGTCGTCCAGCGTGACGACGCGCCGGGCCAACTGGCCGGCGATGTCCTTGTAGCGAATGATCGGACCGGCAATGAGCTGGGGAAAGAGCAACAGGTAGAGCGCCGCGTGCACGGGGCTTTTCTGCGCGGTGGCGTGTCCCCGGTAGACGTCGACGACGTACGAGATCGCGTGGAAGGTGTAGAAGGAGATGCCGATCGGCAGCAGCACCTTGGCAATCGTGACAGTCGGGCCGCCGAACGACGTGACAAGCGCACCCACGTTGTCGACGAAGAAGTTGGCGTACTTGAACCACGCGAGCACGACGAGGTTCACGGCGATGGCGATGGACAGCGCGATTTTCGCGCGCTGCACCGATACCCGGCGCGCGCGGTCGACCACGATGGCCATCGAGTAGTTGTAGGCAATCGACGCCAGCATCAACCACGTAAAGACTCCACCACCCTTGGCGTAGAAGAGCACAGAGGCGATGAGGAGCAGCCAGTTGGCGTAACGCGCATGCACGCGCGTCAGGAAATAGAGCGCGAGCAGGACGGGCAGGAAGAGAAAGAGAAATGTGGGTTCGGTGAACAGCACTGACTGAGGAACAGTGACTCGGAGATGACGGGGTCAGATCTCAGACGCGCGCGCCAGAGACGGCCGTGGCTGCGGTGCCCCGGCCGCCGCCAGCGCACTAGTTCTTGGTGAACACCAGAATGTGCTGGCGCGGAAGTCGTTCGTCGACGCTGCTCAGCGTGAATCCTTCGGCCTCGACCTCCATCTTCGCTTCGGCAACGCTCATCTTGTGGTCGGGACGAATGGGAATCGAGGGATCTTCCTTGCGGTACTCGAACAGCACGAGGCGTGCGCCGGTCTTCAGCGAGTCGCGCATCCGACGCAGCATCTTCTGGGGTTCCGAGAACTCGTGGTACACGTCGACCATGAGAATGAGGTCGATCGTGTTCGCGGGCAGTTTCGGATCGTCGTAGCCGCCCAGCACCAGTTCGACGTTGGCGATCTTTTCCTTGTCGAGTCGCTGGCGGAGCATCGAGAGCATTTGCGGCTGGATGTCGTTCGCGTAGACCTTGCCTGTCGGACCGACGCGCTTGGCCATCCTGACGGTCATGTAGCCAGAACCTGCACCCACGTCCGCGACGGTGGAGCCAACCACGAGCTTGATGGCGTCGAGCGCCACGTCTGGCTCTTCCTCCTGAATTCGTTCCGAGCGGTCCAGCCAATCAGCGCCCAAATAGCTCATCGTCTGGGCGTAGCGGCGTCCGCTGATGGGGTGGACGCCGGGCGAGACGATTTGCTGCGCGAGGACCACCGTCGATCCGAGGACCGCCAGAGCCATCCCGAGTGCGGCGGAGCGCGTCTGTTTGTGCATAGAATTGAGATTCCATTATGACCGAATCGACCTTGACCCCCGCGAGACTTTGGCGCCGTATGACATCGGACCAGCGCATCCGTGCCGCCCGGGCCTTCTGGGCAGAAGAGACCGCCACCGACGACCAGATTCAAGCGGCGTTGCTGATCGCGCAGCTCAAGAAGTTCCGGCCGAAGTTCGTGCTGGGCCTCGATGATGAACGCCGAGCGAAGCATCTGGCCAGTCTGGTGGCGATGCCCGAAGCGCTGGCTGCACGAGCGCTGGTCGTCTATCACCTGGCCGAACAGCGCGAGATGATGGGCGTGTTTCTCGACGCGCTCGGTCTCAAGCACGACAACGGTCTCATCGAGGAGGACGAAGCCAAGCCCGACCCGGCGAAGATGGACGAGGCCGTCGCGGCCATCACGGCGAAGTACCCGGCCGAGGACGTCTCGCTGTACCTCGCGACCCTGGTGTGTCAGGACCCCGAAACGTGGGGCGCGCTGAACTTGTCGCCGCAGGTCACGCCGTAGTCCTTGGAGACGCTCGTACGTCGGCTGCTCCAGGGCCGTCGTGCGAATCATCGTGTTCGGCCCGCGCCTTGTCTGCGTGTTCGGCCCTCGCCGATCTGCAGGCCCGCTAACGCTGATTTCGGTCCGCCATCGTCATGCGCAAATCTGTTGTCCTCATCACCGGAGCCGGCGGCGAGATTGGCCATGCGCTGGTTCGTGGTCTTGCTGAACGCGACTCCCGCATCATCACGCTCGATGTGAATCCGCTGGACGCCGTGGTCGCGCCCTTTGTGCAGCGTGAGTTCACCGGTTCCATCACGGACATCAATCTGCTGGACCGCATCCTCGCCGAGTTCGAGGTCGACTGCGTGTTCCATCTGGCGGCCCTGCTCTCGACCAGGTCGGAGTTCACGCCGGTCACCGCGCATCACGTGAACGTCGAAGGCACGCTGAACCTCCTGGAGTTCGCGCAGAAGCAGGGCGAGTCGCACGGACGACCGGTGGTCTTCGTCTATCCTTCATCGATCGCCACATACGGGTTGCCCGATCTGGAGACGAAGACTCGCGCCGGACGCCTTCGGGAGCACGAATACCAGCATCCAACCACCATGTACGGATGCAACAAGTTGTACTGCGAGGAACTGGGCCGCTACTACGCGCGACACTACAAGCAGCTCTCCGCAGACCTGGTCCCCCGCGTCGACTTTCGCTCCGTGCGTTTTCCCGGTCTCATCTCTGCGAACACGCTTCCCGCCGGCGGCACGTCCGACTACGCCCCCGAGATGATTCACGCCGCGGCGAAGCAGGAGCCGTACGCGTGTTTCGTTCGCCCAGATACCACCATTCCGTTCATGGTCATGCCCGATGCGGCGGACGCGCTCCAGACGCTGGCATCCACACCGCGAGAGCGTCTGACGCGCACGGCCTACAACGTCGGTTCGTTCAGCCGTTCGGCGGAAGAGATCTGCGACGTCGTGCGCGCGGCGTTCCCCAATGCGCAGATCACGTATAGAATCGACCGGAAACGACAAGGGATTGTCGACTCCTGGCCTGCCGATGTGGACGATTCCGCGGCACGGGCCGACTGGGGGTTCGCCCCCGCATACGACTTCGAACGCGCATTCCGCGAGTACCTCATTCCGACCATCGGCAACTACTACCGCTCATGATCTCAGCTACCGCGTTCGCCCCGGCGACCGTGTCCAACGTCGCGTGCGGCTTCGACGTGTTGGGCTTTGCGCTCGACGAGCCCGGCGATGAAGTGACTGCCGTGCTCACCTCCACAGGCGTGACGATTGCCGGTATCGAAGGCGACGCTGGGCGCCTTCCTCGCGATGCCGCCCGCAACACGGCTGGCGTGGCTGCGCAGGCCCTGCTGAAGACACTTGGTGAAACGCGCGGCGTGGCCTTGACCATCAAAAAGGGTCTGCCGCTGTCGAGTGGGCTTGGCGGCAGCGCGGCGAGCGCTGCGGCGGCGGTCGTAGCCGTCAACGCGCTTTTCGGAGGACGCGCCTCCCGGGACACGCTGATTCGATGTGCGCTCGAGGGTGAAGCGCTCGGAGCAGGGTCGTCTCACGCCGACAACATCGCGCCGTGCATCTGCGGTGGATTCGTGCTGGTCCGCTCGGCCAACCCGCCCGACATTGTCACGCTGCCCGTGCCGCGTGGCTTGACTGCAGTGGTCGTGCACCCGGATCTCGAAATCGAAACGGCCAAGGCGCGCGCAATGCTTGGCACGACCGTGCCCCTTGCTGACGCCGTGCGCCAGTGGGCCAACCTGGGAGCGTTCGTCCACGCCGTGCACACGAGCGATTTCGAGCTGCTGTCGCGCTCGCTCGAAGACACCATCGCCGAACCGCGGCGGGCGCCGCTGGTGCCAGGCTTGGCGCTCATCAAACGCGCTGCGGCCGAAGCCGGTGCCCTTGGCAGCAGCCTCTCGGGGTCTGGTCCCTCCATCTTCGCGTTGTGTCGCGGTGACGAGATAGCGATACGCGTCGCCGAGGCCATGACCGCAGCGGTGAAGCTGCACATTGGTGGCGATCCGCAGACCTACATTTCCCGCATCTCCGGCCAGGGCGCGCGAGTCGTGTCGACATGCGATTCATAACGACGCGCAGCGGCCAGGCGGACGCGCCGGCTGGCGCGGGCCGGGCCGTGAGCGTCTCGCTTCGAACGGCGATGCTGGATGGACTGGCTCCAGACGGCGGTCTCTATGTGCCGGAGACGATCGAGCCGTGGAGCGACACCGAGCTGAAACGCTTGCCGGATCGCACGCTCACCGAGATTGCCTATCGTGCGCTGCGGCCCTATACGCGTCCCGAACTCGACGCCACAACGTTCGAGGCCGTCGTTGTCGAGGCGTTGAATTTTTCGATTCCGCTCGTGGAGGTAAGTCCGAACATCTATGCGCTCGAGCTGTTTCATGGGCCGACGCTGGCGTTCAAGGATGTTGGCGCTCGCACGATGGCGCGACTCATGGCGTCGCTCGACACCGGCGATCAGCCGCTGACGGTGCTGGCCGCCACCTCCGGCGACACGGGAAGCGCCGTCGCCCACGCGTTTCACGGCGTTCCACATACACGCGTTGTCGTGCTGTACCCGGACGGCCGCGTCAGCCCCACGCAAGAAGCCCAGTTGACGATGTTCAACTCGGAGGACGGGAACGTCCGGGCGTACGCCGTGGATGGGAGCTTCGACGACTGTCATCGGTTGACGAAAGAGGCGTTTGCCAACACCGACCTTCGTCGAGAAGTACGCCTGACGTCGGCCAATTCGGTGAATATCGGCCGCCTCTTGCCGCAGATGGTGTACTACTTCCACGCCGTTGCGCAGGCAGCACGCGTTCGGCCGGGCGCTGAAGTGCATGTCTGCACGCCAAGCGGAAATTTCGGAAACCTGACGGCCGGGCTGTTCGCCAAGCGTGCGGGCCTGCCGATCGCGGCCTTTGTCGCAGCCACCAACGCGAACGATGTGGTCCCCGAGTACCTCGAGAGCGGGGTGTTTCAGCCGCGGGCGTCCGTGCAAACACTCGCGAATGCGATGGACGTTGGCAACCCCAGCAACTTCGAGCGCATGCGCTGGCTCTATCACGACGATCTGGACGCGATGCGCGCCGATATTGTCGGCTGCCACCACACCGACGCGCAGCTGACGGCGACCATCCGGAGCGTCTACGAAGAGTGTGGCTACCTGCTCGATCCACACAGTGCGATCGCGTACATGGGGATCGCGAATCATCTAGGGCAGGC
>JBEBGB010000631.1:0-3207 GCA_040081675.1 Vicinamibacterales bacterium | reverse complement strand
GAGGACGATGAAGCCGAAGACCAAGTAGCCGAACAGATTCCTGACCAGCCAGTTGACCGTGTCGAGATGCCAGGAGCGTGATCCGTAGAACAGCACGGCGACCAGGCCGCCGCCCACCGCCATCTGCACGGCTCGTGTTCCGCGAATCAGCTTGAGGACTTCGTAGATCAGGATCGACACCACGAGGATGTCGGCCAGGTCCCACCAGCCGATCGGCGGTCGACGAAGCAAGGCGTCGAATCGTGTCCAGATCATGGCTAGCTCTCGCCGATACATCCGTGCTGCCGGGTGGCCTCGGCAACACGCACAACCTGCACCATCTCGGCGACGGCGTGCACGCGAACGATGTGGGCACCTGCCAGCACCGCGGCCGTGACAGCCGCAGCGGTTCCCCAATCGCGCTCGACGGCCGGCCGATCGGCGAGCGCTTCACGCATGAACGACTTCCTCGATGGTCCGGCCAGCACTGGCCGGTTCAGCGCAGCCGACAGCTCGGCAATTCTTGCCAGCAAACCATAACTGTGTGCCGGACGTTTGGCAAACCCGATTCCCGGGTCGACGACGATGCGCTCCAGCGAAACGCCGGCGCGAACCGCGACCTCCATGCTGTCGCGCAGTTCGGCGGCGACCTCGTCGACGATGTCGCCGTAGTTGGCCTTCGCATACATATCGACCGAACGCCCGCGCGTGTGCATCAAGACGATGGCTGCTCCGAGTTGCGCCACCGTCTGCGCCATGGCGGCGTCGTACTGCAGACCGCTGATGTCGTTGATGATCGACACACCTTCGCCCACGGCGGCTCGTGCCACTTCGGACTTGTACGTGTCGATGGACAGTGGAATGGCGAGCCGGCCCTGCAGCGCACGCAGCACGGGCATGACGCGCCGCAGTTCTTCGTCGGCGTCGACGGGCACGGCGCCTGGCCGCGTGGACTCGCCGCCGAGATCGATGATGTCCGCTCCCGCGGCTTGCATCGCAAGTGCGACGTCGACAGCCCGCTCGGCGTCGACTCGTTCGGCGTCGGCGAAGGAGTCTGGGGTAACGTTGAGAATGCCCATGACGAGCGGTCGATCCCCGAGGATCAACTCACCGTCCGGCAAGGGCACGCGGTAGGTGGAACGCGGCGGATACACAGCGGAGTCGAGCGAGCCGGCTCGACCCACTTACGCGGTTCCGCCGGCGGGACTCATTCCTGAGTGATGGGTTTGTTCAGTGCCGGAACCAGCGGAGCCCGCTCTTTCATTCGCGGACGCGCTTCCTCTTCCGGCGCAGCAACCACCGGCGTCACGGGCCGTGGCTCGTCGAGCGGCAGTCCGGCTGCCAGGCGACGAACCTGCTCGGCATCCAGCACTTCGCGTGCGAGCAGCGCATCGGCCATCTCGAACAGCACACTCTTGTGCTCGCTGAGTAGCGCCCGAGCACGGTCGTAGTTGGTCGTGACGAAGCGCTTCACTTCATGGTCGATCTTGAGCGCCGTGTCCTCGCTGTAGTCCTGGTGCTGGGCGATCTCGCGACCCAGGAAGATCTGCTCTTCCTTCTTGCCGAAGGTGAGCGGACCCATGGCGTCGCTCATGCCCCACTCGCAGACCATCTTGCGCGCCATCTCTGTGGCTCGCTCGAGGTCGTTCCCCGCACCGGTAGTGAGGCTGTCCATCGTGATCTCTTCGGCGATGCGGCCACCGAGGAGAATGGCGATCTGGTCCTGCAGATAGTCGCGCGAGTAGTTGTGCTTCTCGTCGGTCGGCAACTGCATCGTCAGACCGAGCGCCATGCCACGCGGAATGATGGTGACCTTGTGAATCGGGTCGGCGTTCGGCAACAGCACCGTCATGAGCGCATGTCCGGCCTCGTGAATGGCGGTGATGCGCTTCTCGGCGTCGCTGATGATCATGGAGCGCCGTTCGGTGCCCATGAGCACCTTGTCTTTTGCAAACTCGAAGTCGTGCATGCGCACGGTCTTCTGGTTGTAGCGCGCGGCATTGAGTGCCGCCTCGTTCACCAGATTGGCCAGGTCCGCACCCGAGAAGCCTGCTGATCCTCGCGCCAGCACCGACACATCCACATCGTCGGCCATTGGAATCTTGCGCGTGTGCACGCTGAGGATTCCTTCGCGGCCTTTCACGTCAGGTCGGTTGACGACAATGCGGCGGTCGAAGCGACCGGGTCGCAGCAGCGCCGGGTCGAGCACGTCGGGCCGGTTGGTCGCAGCCACGAGAATGACGCCTTCGTTCGATTCGAAGCCGTCCATCTCGACGAGCAACTGATTCAAGGTCTGCTCGCGCTCGTCATGGCCCCCACCGAGGCCGGCGCCACGGTGGCGGCCAACGGCATCGATTTCATCGATGAACACAATGCAGGGCGCGTTCTTCTTGCCCTGCTCGAACAGGTCGCGCACGCGCGACGCGCCGACGCCGACGAACATCTCGACGAAGTCGGAACCGCTGATGGAGAAGAACGGCACGTTCGCCTCGCCCGCAACGGCGCGCGCGAGCAGCGTCTTGCCCGTTCCTGGGGGGCCCATGAGCAGCACGCCCTTGGGAATGCGTCCGCCGAGTTTCTGGAACTTTTGCGGTTCCTTGAGAAACTCGATGATCTCCTGCAGCTCTTCCTTGGCCTCGTCTACGCCGGCGACGTCCTTGAACGTGACTTTCTTCTGCGAGCTGGATGACAGCTTCGCCTTGCTCTTGCCAAACGAGAGGGCCTTGTTCCCGCCGCTCTGCATCTGGCGCATGAAGAACACCCAGAAGCCGATCATGACGAGGAACGGCGCCCAGGTGTACAGCAGCGACGCCCACGGGCTGACCGTCGGTTCCTTCGAGGACACCGCGATGCCGCGCTCGATCAGCTTGTTCGCCAAGCCGTCGTACTGCGTCGGTGCGTAGACGCGGAACGTCTGATTCGGGCTGTCTTTCGTCGTGCCCGTAATCTCCTGTCCCGTGATCACCACACGCTGCACAGTGCCGCCATCGACGGCCGACATGAACTCACTAAAGGTGAGCTGGTGGTCGCGTGTCTCGTATCTGGTGGCGAAGTTCCAGATGAGCACGGCGGCTACGACGAGCCCCACCCAGAACAACACGCTCTTCAAAGTCGAATTCAAGACGAGCCTCCCACAGCCTTAAGTCTCAAGATTACCACGGCTTGCGCAGGGTCTGACACCTGAAAGTCCTGGTCGATTGCGTGTCCGGCCACCCACACGATGTGTCC
>JBEBGB010000630.1:0-3207 GCA_040081675.1 Vicinamibacterales bacterium | reverse complement strand
GCGACCGAGATCGAGTAAGAGCACAGCGACGTCGTCGTGGAGCTGGACCCGCGATGGATCCGCCCGGATCATCGTCTCGTAGCCGACGACCTCTTCTGCCATGGCCTTGGGTTGAAAAGCCATGTTCAGGAGTCGCAGATCGCCATCGTCTTTCGTGAGCGCCTGAATCCATAGGTCGCCCATCTCATCCTTCGACCATTGGCCCCACCGCACGCGCTGCGGAGGCTGCTGAGGGTTACGCGAGTTGGCCGCCGAGTTGTCGTACGTGTACCGCATCGTGAGAGTCGCGCCTCGCGGCAGCGCGAGTGGCGTGACGTAGCGGTACACATGCTGCCAGCGGAAGTCCCAGTTCTTGATGTAGATCAGCCACTGCGTGCTGCCATCCGGAAGGGTCGCGGTGCCCCTTACCTCGCGCGCCCGGTTGTGTGCGTGCGGTTGGACCGCGTGGACCTCGACGTCGACCGGAAGGACGAACGAGTCCGTGACGGTGTAGTCGCTCTGTCCGGCCGCAATGTCGATGTCCTGGCGTCCCAGTCTCAACATCGCAGGCGTGCGCTGTGGGGGATCGTCGCTGAAGAAGAGTCCGATCGACGGCTTGATGAGCTCAGCCTTCCCACTCGGTTGCATGTGGATTTCGACCACGAGGTCGGTGTTCGGAGCGAGCCGCCACGACAACCCCTTCGGGGCCAATGGGGCGACTTGACCAGGCGTCCAACCCAGGAAATGGCCATCGGGGTAGACGGCGGATCGCAGGATCAATCCGTCATAACCCGGAGACGGATCCACATCGTCGAGCTGACGCGAGGCGCGTGTGCGATCGACCCGAATGTTCGCGTGGTGCACCACCTTCGGGTTGCCGGGTCGAAATTCGACGCCCCGGACATAACGCATCGTTTCGACTGGCACCGGAAGCACGAACACCCGTGAGATGTCCCCACCGTCGGCAGCCAGCACGAACGGTTCGGACAACGTCACGATGAGATCGGGTTTGCCGAGCTGCCACCCTTCCGTCCACCGAGGTTGTCCAAGAAGGCGGGAATCGCCCTCCGGGGCTCCGGCGGCAACCCATCGCTGGATGATGCCGACCTCGGCGTCGGTCAGCGCCCGTTGTCCGATGAACTCACCATAGCCAGGCTCGGACTGCCACGGGGGCATGAATCGGCTTTTCGTGACCGCGGCAATCTGGGTCGCGTGCTGCCTGACCGCCGCATACGTAAGCAAGCTGAACGGGGCGGGGCCATCCGGGTGATGGCACATCACGCAACGGTCGAAGATGATCGGCGCGACGTGCACGGCAAACGTGACAGGATCAGCTGGCCCTGGTTGGACGGCCTGGGCCTCGAAAGCGCCAAAGAGCAACGCGGCCGCGCCCGCCGCGAGCGCCCGCGCCAACGGCGTGCCGCCCCGTTCCTCTGTCGAAGTCAGGCGCTGGACCCGCCGTGCACGCGACATCCGGAGACCCCTTACCTGAAAAGGCGCCCCACGATAGCACAGCGGCCGGTAGAGGATGTCAGCTTCAAGACTGACGCCAAACGTCGCATGGGCAGAGCAACCCAAACCTGTCGACGCTCTACAGCGGGAACTCCATGCCTTCGCGAACGACGTCGGCCGCGTCGATGTCGGCGTTGCTGTTGTTGACGTGAATGAACCACAACGCGGCGCGCGCTCCCTGGAGCAATGCGCGGGTGTTGCTCATGAGCGGATGAGGAATCTCCTCGATGGGCCGATTGATTTCAGTCGGCGACGCGAACGTGCCATCGAGCCACGCGTAGTCGACGCTGTCGGCCAACGCCCGGATGCTGCGGTCCCACTTCTCCCATCGGTCGATGTCCGGGATGAACAGCCCCGAACGCCTCGGCCCCTCGATACGGTATCCCACCGTGTCGGAGAACTCGTCTCGATGGGGCACACGGAACGCGGTGACGCGAATACCGTCGGGCAGAACGGACGGTTCGTCATAGCGAAGCGGCTTCAGGGCGATGTTGTCGATCGCGACGAGCTGACTCCACGGACCGTTGGTGCGGAGGAACGCGCCCATCCGCTCGGTAGCGTATACAGGCAGCAGCCGGGCGTTGACGGCCTCACGTCCGAGGTACATCAGTCCCGTGTAATGCCCGATGTGGGCGTGCGTCAGGAAGACACCATCCGGTAGCCTGCCTCCGGACAGACGCTCGACCTGCGCTGGAAAATCTGGCGTCGCATCGAACACGTACGAGGCGCCGGTGCGGCGGTTGATCAGGCCGAGGCTTGAAACCTTTTCGGCCTTTCTGCGCCCAGCCTTGACGTCGTCGCACAATGGCCGCGCGCACGCGAGCTGCGGCAGACCTCCGTCCTGCGCGATACCAAGAACGACGACTCGCCAGTCGTCGGCTGGCGGAGCCTGGCTCGACGCAGTGCCCTTGAACGCGGCTGCGGCAACGGCGAGTGTCGTCAGACCGATTGCAGCAAGGTGTCGTGTGCGGGTGAGCATGCTTGGTGGCGACTCAATGCGTGAGGATCCAGACGGCCACGTTCACACCCAGTGCATAGCCCTTTCCCGAAAACGTCTCGAAGTAGTCCTGGCTGTCGCCCTCCCGTTCCCAGCTATCCGAAACATCGGAGTTCATGCTGACGAGCACAGCCAGCCGGTCGTGGTCGTCGAACACGCCGTAGTAGTGGACGGTCGACGGGCCGATTTCTGAATCCTGACGGTTTCGCTCCCACGAGCCGAGCGACGGGATCTGGGGAAGCGGGTTGACACGGTAGAGAATCGAAAACAACGGGTGGTCGACTTGCAAGTCGACGATTGTGGCGCCCGGCAGCAGTCTCGTCAGGTTCGGACGGATGTAGTCGAAGTCCGGATCCCAGTTGTCGTCCATCCAGAGAAAGCCACCCTTGAGCAGGTAGGCGCGCATACGGACGGTCTCTTCAGGAGTGAAGTCGTAATTGGCGGCATTCTGCATGCGCAGGTAGGGACACCGAAAGAGATCGGGGTCCATGGCGGTGACGTTTGCAAACCCCGGGTAGCCATTGTTCCACCGGCTGATCGTCGTTGTGGTCAGTTCGGCGAGACGGACCATGAAGTTGTAGTCAGCCTGCGGGTAGTCGTCGCCCCAGCCGGACTTCCGAGCCCGGCGGATGTTCTCGTACCGCAGGCGGCAGAACGTGAAGCCGAGCTGCTTGTCGGGCAGTCCGTGGTTGATCGGTATCTGCAGGTTGCGTCCGTTT
>JBEBGB010000629.1:0-3221 GCA_040081675.1 Vicinamibacterales bacterium | reverse complement strand
CGAAGGCCAGGCCGCCGAACTACGTCGTGCTTGGTACAATCGACCGGCGCATCTGGCGGCAAGGTCTGCGTGCTGACGCGGAGCTCCCGGATATTCGAGAGCACATGGCCGATTTCAAGAAGTATCTGAAAGTCGATGTGGTGCCAGCACACTGGGAACGATCGACAAGTCACACTGCTGGCTAACCATGCGCTGCACCCGACGCCGCCGCGTCGCTCGCGCGCCGCTTCCCGGCGCGGGTGAGCGCAATCGTTAGGCCGAATACGAAGCGGACTGCAGAACGAAGATGGTGACCGTCAAATACGAGGACCTGTCCGCGGCGTTCGATTTCGTGAGCTTTGGTGCGCCGTTCGAACACCGCGCGTTCATCTCGTTGGACAGCGGCGCCATCTACTGGGTTTCGGAATCGAATCCACTGGACGAGGAAGTTCCGGACGATCTCGAAACGTCGGACCGATACAGGTCGATCCCACACAAGAACGATCTGCATCTCGGCAGCCAACTCGCACTCCGGTTCGCAGCGCAGGAGATTCCTGAGCACCATGGTCGGATCGACGGATTCTTCCGGCACCGAGGCGCGTACGCTCGCTTCAAAGAGTTCCTGGCAGATCTGGGGCGTTTGGAACGATGGTACGAGTTCGAAGCAGAATCCACGAAGCAGGCCCTGAAGGACTGGTGCGCGGAAAACGGAATTGATCCGATCAGTGACGATCGAGAAAGATCGGCCTAACCTTGAAATGGAGCCGACGCCCTTGACCGGCTCTCGCCTGTCGGCGGGCGCGGCTCATTTCAATCGTTAGCCTGCTACCTCAGATTGCCAATCAAGCCAGACGTGATTACAATGTAGTCACATGATTGCCAAGACCCGCATTGTCCGAATCGGCAACTCTCGCGGTATTCGCGTACCCAAGGGACTACTCGATCATTCGCAGCTGCCTGAAGAGGTCGAGTTGCAGGCTGAGCACGGCCGGTTGGTTGTCCGCGCGGCTCGCGGCCCGCGAGCAGGTTGGGCCGCGGCGGCCAAGGCCATGCATTCTCGCGGGGACGATCAGCTACTCGACGCCCCAACGCGGACGCACTTCGACGAGAAGGAGTGGCAGTGGCGGTAGCGCGCACGGCGCCCGCGCGCGGCGATGTTCACCTTGTGGGACTCGAACCGACCGTAGGGAGCGAAATCAAGAAGACTCGGCCATGCGTTATCGTGTCGCCGGACGAACTCAATCACCACTTGCGCACCGTCATCGTGGCGCCCATGACCACCGGTGGACAGGCCTATCCATGGCGCGTACCCTGCCGCTTTCAGCAGCGTGCTGGCTTCGTGGCGCTGGATCAACTTCGCACGGTCGATAGCGAGCGACTGCTCAAACGGCTCGGTCGGTTGTCGTCCCCGACGACGACCGAGGTTCTCGACACGTTACAAGAGATGTTCGCCGAATGAGATACGCAGGCTAACCAGCAAATGGAGCCGACACTCTCGGCCTGCTCGCGCATGCCTGCGAGTGCGGCTCATTTGCGACGTTAGACAGCGACAAAGACAAATGACCAAGACCGAGCTGGCGCAGGCGATCTACCAGACTGCCTACATCACTGGTGAGTTCACGCTCCGATCAGGCGCCACCTCGCGCGAGTACTTCGACAAATATGCGTTTGAGAGCGACCCGGTGCTCTTGCGCGAGATCGCGACTCGACTTGGCGCACTGGTACCGAATGGCATTGATGCGTTGGCTGGACTCGAACTGGGTGGTGTGCCAATCGCGACGGTTCTCGCTCAACTGACCGGCCTCCCGACACTGTTTGTCCGGAAGGCGGCGAAGCCGTATGGCACGGCGCGGCTTGCGGAAGGCGGCCTGGTGGCTGGTCGGCGCTTGCTCCTGGTCGAAGACGTCGTCACATCAGGCGGGCAAGTCGTCGAGTCTGCGTCCGAGCTCCGTGCGCTTGGCGCGATTGTGTCGGACGCGGTGTGCGTGATCGATCGGGAGGCCGGAGGTGCCGAGAGTCTCGCGGCGCATGGAGTCACGCTCCACGGCCTGTTCAAAATGTCCGAACTAAAAATATGCGCTGTCTAACTTGTGCTGGAGCCGACGCCCCTTGCCCGGCTCTCGCCGGGACGCGGGGAACCCGCGCGGCGATCGGGCAGTGGCGCCACGCGGGCGCGGCTCAGCACAAGCGTTAGGCGGATCCAGCCACCGAGGATCTTGAATATGACTGATCTTGCGGGTCAGCGGCGTCTGTATGCGGAATCGCTTCAAGCGCTGGTGGGCTTTAACTCCACAGAGCTATTGGATGCGTTCGCGACCGTGCCCAGGGAGCGCTTTCTTGGCCCGGGGCCCTGGCACATCCCGGTTCGGGGCCCTCAGGGCCAGTTGGACTACCGAACCACCGACGACGCGGATCCCGCCTGTCTATACAAGAACGTGCTCGTCGCAATCGACCGCAGTCGCGGGCTCAACAACGGGGAACCCTCGTCATGGGCCGCGTGGATCGATGCGCTCCGCATCCGAATTGGCGAGCGTATCGTTCATGTGGGCTCAGGTACCGGGTACTACAGCGCCATTCTGGCCGAATGTGTGGGACCGACTGGACACGTGGTAAGCATCGAGGTCGATCCAGTACTAGCGCAACAAGCAAGGACGAACCTGGCGTACCTGCGACACGTCGAGGTCGTCACCGGCAATGGTGGTGGGCTCAGGCTCCCACCGGCCGACGTCCTCCTTATCAATGCCGGAGTGACTCATTTACCTGCCGGATGGCTTGACGCGTTGAATCATGGCGGGCGCCTGCTCCTGCCAGTAACAGGCGCCAAGGACCAGGATGCCATCGGCTTCGGGGGAATGTTTGTGATCACGAGGTTGGACACGGGGTACGCCGCTGAATGCATCTCGCCTGTGGGAATCTTCCCGTGCGTCGGCGTCCGAGATCCAGCCTACAGCGGTCAGCTCCTCAGGAAGACCGACTCGGACTGGCAAGCAGTCCGGTCGGTGCGACGGGAAGTCCATGAGCGCGACGCAACGTGCTGGCTTCACACGCGCGAAGGATGCTTTTCCACTCTGGGCACCAAAGCCGCCTAACACGGCATGCAGCCGACGGCGCCGTCTACCGTGAGCGCCGCGGCTGATGCCTGACGTTAGACGTTCAAAGAACCTTCCCTTGGGTCGCTCCTTCGAAGAGTGCAGCACGCTCCCGCATCTTCAGTCACTCGCGTCTTCACCACAGAGCCGCGC
>JBEBGB010000108.1:0-12098 GCA_040081675.1 Vicinamibacterales bacterium | reverse complement strand
GCTATACCTTGACCTTCGACCACTTCATGGACAGCTCTGCGGAATCGCGGCTCTTCACCTTGCCGTGTTTCACGGCGATGAGTTCAGCCAGGATGCTGATCGCGATTTCCTGCGGGGTGACGGCGCCGATATCGAGGCCGATTGGCGCGTGCACCTGCGTGAGCAGCGCCGGGTTCATACCTTCGGACAGGAGTTGATCCGAGATGCGCGCGACCTTCGCGCGGCTCCCGATCAAGCCAAGGTAACGAAGTTCTCGCGGCGCCAGCGCGCGCAACGCGTCCAGGTCGTTGGTGTGGCCGCGAGTGACGATCACGGTGTACGCGTGAGGAGGCAGTGCGGTGCGCTCGATCCACGCGGGAATGTCCTCGGTGACGACTTCAGCCACGTTCGGGAAACGCTCGCGGTTGGCGAACTTCTCGCGATCGTCGATCACATGCACTTGGAAGCCGGCTTCGTGCGCCATGTTGGCCAGGCACGAGCCCACATGTCCGGCGCCGATGACGTACAACTCGGGCGATGGCTCGAGGGGTTCGATGTAGACACTCATCTGGCCTCCGCACACAAGACCCGTCTCCTGTGCGAAGTCATCGTCGAGCTCGTAGTGCACGAGCTGAGGTTTACGAGAGCGAATGGATTCCCGCGCTTTCCCAAACGCGTCATTCTCGTAACAGCCACCACCGATGGTTCCGACGAGCCGGCCGTCAGGAAAGACCAGCATCTTCGCGCCCACGCGCTGAGGCGTCGAACCCGTCGTGGACACGATCGTGACCAGGGCCGCCGACTCGCCCCGTTCGAGCGCATCGGCGACGGCAGCGAACACTTCTTGGTTCATTTTCAGTTGTTCAATTAGAGCACGGAAGGTCGGGTTGCTAGAATTTGTGTTCTTCGCAGCTGTCAGCTGGTTCGGTGCCTGCGAGGAAAGGCGAGTTGGCGATCTTCGGACAGAACGGCGCGGCCAACTTGCCTGTCGTCGGATCGACTTGCGCCCAGCTCACACCGCTCGGAGGCTTGAAGGGCTGGCTGGTGTGCCCGGCAAGCGCCCCCTTCATGAACTGCGTCCAGATCGGCACTGCCGCTTGGGAACCCGAGAGCCCGACCACCTGGTTGTCGTCGAAGCCCACCCACACGACGGTGAGGAGTTCTGGCGTGAACCCGACGAACCAGGCATCGCGAAGATCGTTGGTCGTGCCAGTCTTGCCGCCCGCGTCCGCCGAGAAGCCGCCCGCGCGGGCGCCGGCGCCGGTCCCCTCGTTGATGACGCTGCGGAGCATGTCGGTGACGAGAAAAGTTGTGTCGGGACGCGCAATCACCTTGCCTTCGTCAGGCCCGGACTTGGTGATGTCGGCATCGCTTCTCGTGACCTTCACGACGTGACGCAGTCGCCGCTCCACACCCATGTTCGGAAAAATTGTGTAGGCCGTCGCAATTTCGAGAGGTGTCGCTTCGAACACGCCGAGTGCAATCGACGGGTACGCGCGCGGCTGACTGCCCACGCCAAGTCGTTTCCAGAGTGAGGCCACGTTGTCGTAGCCAGCTCGCTCGGCGACCTTGATCGTGGCCACGTTGCGCGAGTGGGCGAGTGCGTCCCTGTAGGTGACCAGGCCGCCGTATTCCTCGTTGTAGTTCTCTGGCGTCCACACCTCGTTGTCGAACTCCCACGTCGTCGGTGAATCGTCGACGATCGTGGCCGGTGTCACGTCGGTTTCACCCTGCGCCGCTGCTTGTTCGAACGCGGTGAGATAGACGAACGGCTTGAACACCGAGCCGGGCTGACGCCGCGACACGATGGCGCGGTTGTACTGCGACTGGTTGTACGACCGGCCCCCGACCATGGCCAGAATGTCGCCCGTCCGTGGATCGATGGCGATGAGCGCCGCTTCCGCTCGGCCCTTCTTCTTCTGTCTCGCGTGCAGTTCGTCCACTTTGGTCAGGCCGGCGCGGACGGCGTCCTGCGCCAGGCGCTGCAGGTGCAGATCGAGCGTGGTGAACACCGCGACCGGGCGTTCGTCGGCCGTCGTGAGCCCGGGATATTCATCGTTCAGGCTTTGACTGACGTAGTCGACGAAGTAAGGTGCTTCCGCCTCGAGTGCGCGCTGGACGACGACGAGTGGTTCTTTCTGAGCCGCATCTGCCTGTTCGCTTGTGATGAACTGTGCGTCCGCCATGGCGCGGATCACCACGTTGCGTCGCTCGCGACAGCGGACGGGGTTGTTGAAGGGCGATAGCGCCGACGGCGATTGAATGACGCCGGCGATGGTCGCGGCTTCGGCGATGTTGAGATTGCTGACGTCCTTGCCGAAGAACAGCCTGGCGGCTTCGGACACTCCGACGATGGCAAACGAGCCACGCTGGCCGAGCGGGACTGCGTTCAGATACATCTCGAGAATCTCGTCCTTCGTCGCCCGCTGCGACATGACGAGGGACACCCACATCTCGAGCAGCTTGCGGCGTGTCGACCGCTCGCGTGCCTGCTGCAGTGTCCATCCTTCGAACTGTGGCAGGAACACGTTGCGGACCAGTTGTTGGGTGATCGTGCTCGTGGCCGAAATGCGTCCGTCGCCCATGGCGCTGTAGAACAGCGCACCAGCGAGCCGAATCGGATCGATGCCCGGATGGTAGTAGTACCGGCGATCCTCGATCGCAAGCACGGCTTGGATGACATGCTGCGGCAGCGTGGACAACGCGACGGGTCGACGCTTCGAGCGCTCGGATTGAATGGAGCTGAGGAGCGGGGTTTCCAGGGTCAGTTGTTCGCTGGCCGACGTGCCGACCCTCAGGGCTTCGATGTGATCGGCCGCGCGCGGCGCGGGTGGTTTGGCCCCTGGCTTGGTCGATGAGGTTTTCGCCGGAGGTGCTGCCGGCTTCTGGAAAGAGACTGTGACTGTTTGACCCTTGAGTTCCTCCGACCGCGGGACAATGGCCACGGCCCCGTCTGCCAGAGAGAACTCGCCGGGCTTTTCAGGACGTGAACGCTCGGTGTAGCCAAGTTCGTTCAGCTGATCAACGAGCTGCCGGTTGGTCAGTGACTGACCGAGTCTGAGTTCAACGGGACGCGCGAAGATCTGCGGGAACACGCGCTGCCGCTCGCCGTGCAATTGCTCGTCGATCAGCCCTCCGAACGCGACCCAGTAGTACCCCCCGGCAAAGGCGAGCCCCACCAGAGGCACGCCCACCACGATCGCGGCGATGCGAAGCCATGGGCGCTGCCAGATGGCGCGGACATTCTTGACGAACCGCGCCTTGGGTGGTCTAGATCGAGACAATCCAGTGGTGCCCCATGTCCAGGGGCAGTTCCTCCTCCAGCCGATCGACCAGGGCGGGACCGTACTGGTTCAGGAACGAGATGAAGCCAATCGTGCGCTCCTGCGCGTGGCCGTCAGGGAAGGCGAGCGCACGAGTCCGAATGAACTGTCGACGCAGTGTTTCGTCGCGCCGTTTGGCCGCTTGAATCATCTTGCTGTGCAGCGTCTGCAGATCGTGCTGCATGCGGCCGAGCGTCGAACGCGCCGCGCCCTCGAGCGTTGGATCGAGCGCGGGCACGGCATCGACCAGGGCCTGCATCGAGGCGGTGATCGCCGCCGACGCGCTGTCGAACGACGCCTCGATGGCGGGTGGAATCTGTGACTCGAGCAGTTGGTTCAGGGCCGATTCGTCTTGCGCCTGCAGCGCTTCGAGGGGCAGACGGTATTTGGTCATGAACCGCATTGCCGGCGAGTCGAGCAACGTCATGGAGGCACGTGGATACATCAGAGGCATCGCGACGTCGAATCGGTCGTAGATGGCCCGCAACTGACCGAGGTACGCGAGTTCATTCGGACCAGCCACGTAACAGATGGTCGGAAAGAGCGTGTCCTGCACGATGGGACGAAGCAGCACGTTTGGGCTGAACGCCGACGGTGCAGCTTCGGCTTCCTGCAGAAGTGCCGCCTGCGGCATCCGCCGCTCGCCGATGACGAACTGGCCATCCTGCTGCCGAATGGGACGGCGTCCCCCCGTGAGGTGAAAGACAGCCAAACCATCGTCTTGCGCGTGGACCTGAGAGTGATAGCCGCTCGAAACCAGATGCGCGCCCGCTGCTGCCGCCAGGCGAGCTGTTTCACCGGGCCGGGCGAGCTCGGACACGAACACCTGGCTGACCAGCGGCTTCGATGCCGGGTCCGAGGCGTCGTACACCACAAGGCCGCGCGGGCCGAGGACGCGTTCCAACCAGCGTCCGAACGCATCGGCGACCCCCCGGCCTTCGGCGTACGCGTCGCGCAGGTCCGCCATGAGCGCGGGACGAAACTCAGTGGCTGGAAGCAGCGATTCGAGTTCGTCGAGAGCTTTGGAGATGGACCGATCGAGTTGAATGGTGGCCACTGGGGCGGCGTCGCCTGCGTGTCGGCCCGGAAGAGATACGGCGCGCGCTTCCAGGGCTGCGTCGAAGACCGAACACGCGCGGACCTCGTTCCAGTCGTGATCCTCGGCGTCAATCCAGAAGATGGCGACCGCTGGCACACCGTGTTCGCGCCTGACTCGCTCGGCGAGTTTGAGCGCCGTCAGCGCCTTGAGCAGCGTGAAGAGGGGGCCTCCGAACAGACCCGCCTGCTGACCCGTGAGGATCGCCACGGTCTGGTCCTCGGCCAGCGCTCGGGCCGCGCTGAGGGCGGCGGGCGGAGCCCCTCGCCGCTCCTGTTGGGCGGCCAGGACTGCCGCGATCTCGTGCCGACGCCGGGGCTGCGCCTGCGCCCGGCGGATAGCGTCTACCCAGGCCGCCGGCTTTGTGGGGTCGCCCGCAAAAAAGGGTTCGACCGCTCCAAAGTTATACGCGTAGTCGGCCGCGAGCCGACGGATCCAGGGGAACTGTCGTACGTCTACCGGTACGGCGGTCGAGGGCTCGGCGGCGCTGCCCGATTGAAGAGACGAATCAGCGGAGTTCGACGTCACCGGGCACCTACTCTAACACGGCTAAACGATTGAACAGGAAGTGTTTCAGTGTTACGATCCATCGCCTTCCCTTGAGGAGTATCCACACTGTCCTCGGACGATTCTGGCGCCCAGCCACCTGACGCCTTCGGACCCTTCCGGGTGCTTCATCAGATCGGCGCCGGCGCCCTTGGCCCGGTCTTTCGGGCCTATCAGCCATCTCCAGGTCGCCTCGTCGCGATCAAACAATTTCGCCTGGATCTGACTCCGGGCACCGCCGAAAACCTTGTCGGAGCCCTGCAGCAAATCGTCGATGCCGACCTGACGCAACCGGGCATTGCCGCGCCAATCGCGGCTGGCCTGGCCGACGGCACCCCTTACCTGGCCATGGACTTCGTGGCCGCCGAGTCCTTCGACGTCGTCATGCGCGAGTACGGTCCAGCGCACGCCAAAGAGGCCTTCCGTCTGGCTCGACAGTTGGGCAGTGCGCTTGATTCGGCTGCAGCGATCGGTGCCTTCCACGGTGCCCTGCATCCGCGGGACGTGCTCATGGCAGTCGATGACGTTCGTCTGACCGGGCTTGGGATTGCCCAGGTCCTCGAGAGCGTCGGCGTGCCCGCGCCAATCCGCCCTCCGTACGCGGCGCCGGAGCGCACCGCCGGCGTGGCGTGGGACAGACGCGCAGACACGTTCAGCCTTGCAGCGCTGGTTTACGAGATGCTGGTCGGTCGAAAGTTCGCGACTGCTGAGCGCGGTGCAGCCAACGGACTGGCGTCCATCCAAGGCGTTGACACCGATCGGCTGGGTGCCGTGTTCGCCAGAGGTCTGGCCGAGAGTCCCCAGGATCGGTTTGGGTCGGCTCGAGAGTTCTCCGACGCGCTGGAGCGCGCCCTGGTCCAGCCGCCGTCGCGCGCCAAAGCGTCCTCCGCGCTTCGAAAGCGAGGTGCTGACACTCCGCCAGACGCACGGCCCCTGCTCGCCGATCTCCCGCTGGAGTTCGATTCCGACACCGCGCCGGTCTTTCATTCCGAACTCGACGACGTGCTGGAAATGTCGACGTTGGACGCTGCGCTGCCGCCGCTTGTGAGCAGCGCCGTGCCTGACGAGATGCGCCTGAACGTTCGTCTCACCGAGGGGCAACCGAGCGATCCGGATCTGGTCGGTGTCGATACTCGCCTGGATGCCGCGCTTGGGGCACCGCTTGCCGATCTGGACCTGGGTTCGATTCACGTCGAACATTTCGAGCAACTGGGCGCGGTGGTTGACGAGGCGCCAATCCTCAGGCTGGACGCGCTCGACGACGCCGCCGAGGCAGCGATCGGCGCGACAGTGCCGATGACTCGCGACGTCGAGCTTCCGGAGACGGTGAGTGCGGAGGACGGCGATGGTCCGACGCTAAGGCTGGACTCGCTGGACAATGCAATGGAAGTCCCCCTCGCCGAGTCACCAGCGGCACCTCGGCATGCCGACTCCACTCCTGGTAACGAAGTGTTCGCCTCGGTTCCGGACGCAGAGGACACGTTCGAGCAACCGACGCTGAGGCTGGACGCCGCAGCCGAGGCAGCCGTCTCCAGAACGGCGGCGACCGACGATGTGGCATTCATTCCCGCGGCTATGGCCTCGACGGCATCTGAAGCGATGCCACTCACGAGTGCGGGCAGGGTTCACTCCGACCCGATCGGTGCCAGCCTGCTGAGCACTGAAGTCGACGCCGATCCGTCTGGCGAATCAGACCTTGCCTCAGAGGTCGAGTCGCCTGTTCCGACCTATGGAACACCGTTCGCGCGTTCTGCGCCACTTGGCGGGGGCGACGGCCAAGGCACCGGCAATTGGTCCATCCTGCTCGGCGTTGTGGTCGGCCTGCTCGTCGGGTTTGCGTTTGGCTACGGCTATGGGCTGTGGCGCTTTACGGGCAACGTGCTCACGACCGCCTCGTCTGAGAGCGAGGTCCAAGCTTCAACCCCGTTGCCACGAGGGCAGGCTCCGGCAACCGCTCAGACGCCGGCGCCAGCGAGTGCCGCGCAGACGGTCGCGCCTGCGAGCAGTTCACAAGCAGGCAGGTCGGTGCAAGGATCGGCGCCCGCCGGTTCGCCACCACGGGCGCCCGCCGCACCGGCAGCGCCAGCGGCTGTGCCAGCGTCGGCTCGCGGCTCGCGTGGGGCGGCGCCTCCGGCAACTCCGGCCGCGGCGGCGCGTGGTGCGCAGAACTCGCGTCCACCCGCGGACGGGCGTTTGATACTTCGTACGACACCCGCTGGGGCCCGCGTGACGATTGACGGCCGCGACGTCGGCATCACGCCCTTGACGACGGCGAGCCTGCCGCCCGGACAGCATGTCGTGCGATTGGCACATCAGGGCTATGTCGCAGCCGAACGTCGCGTTAGGATCGGATCCGCCCAGCCTGCACAATCCATCGACGTGGAATTGGTGGCGCGCCCTGCGCGCGAGATCGCGGCGTCATCCGCGGCACCGGAGCGAACCAGCGGATCGCTGACGTTCGACTCCAGGCCGACAGGTGCGCGTGTGTTCGTGGACGAGGCGTTGCTCGGCACGACGCCGCTGCAGATCGACGCGATCACGAGCGGCGACCATGCGGTGCGATTCGAGTTGGACGGGTTCGGTCCGTGGTCGACGACAGTTCGAGTGGTTGCGGGAGCACGGACGCGGGTGAGTGGGTCGTTGGAACGCTGAGGCGGATTGTCGAAACGATGAGTGAAGCGATTCTCGCACTGGAAGACGGGACGATCTATCGAGGCCTTGCGGCCGGCGCCGAAGGCGACACGCACGGAGAGGTCGTCTTCAACACGAGCATGAGCGGCTATCAGGAGATCCTGACCGATCCCTCGTACTCGGGACAGATTGTCGCCATGACGTGCGCCGAAATTGGCAACTACGGCGTGGCTGCCGCCGACGTCGAGTCGGGCACGCCACGCGTCGCCGGCTTCATCATTCGTGATGAGTCGCCGATCGCGAGCAACTGGCGCGCGCAGGGAACGTTGCGCGACTATCTGGTGTCGAACGGCATCGTCGCGATCTCGGATGTCGACACGCGCGAGTTGACGCGCCGGCTGCGCTCGGGCGGTGTCATGCGCGGTGTCGTCGCCACAGGCAACCAGTTGGATGAGAAGGCGCTGGTCGATCGCGCTAATACGATTCCCAAAATGGAAGGGTCGGATCTCGTGCGGGGCGTCACTTCACCTGAGGCATTCGACTGGAAGCAGGAAGACCCCGACGAGTACGACATCAAGTCCGAGCATCGTGCGAAGCGTCGGCTGAAGATTGCGGCCTACGACTACGGCATGAAGTGGAACATCATGCGTCGCTTGAGCGCACACGGGTGCGACGTGCGCGTCTATCCGGCATTTGCGCCGGCGTCCGAGTTGCTCGCGACCAGTCCCGACGGCGTGTTTCTCAGCAATGGCCCGGGCGACCCGGCTCCGCTGACCTACGCCGTCGAGAATTCCAGGCAACTCGTCGCCTCTGGCGTACCGACGTTTGGTATCTGTCTCGGACACCAGATTCTCGGCCTTGCGATGGGTGGACGCACCTTCAAGCTGAAGTTCGGCCATCGTGGCGGCAACCACCCGGTGAAGCATCTGTCGACCGGGAAGATCGAGATCACGTCACAGAACCACGGCTTCGCCGTCGACCCCGAGACGCTGCCATCGTCGGTCGCCGTGACTCACCGCAACTTGTACGATGGGACGGTCGAAGGACTTCGCCATACGTCGAAGCCGGTGTTCTCGGTGCAGTACCACCCCGAGGCGTCGCCTGGACCGCACGACGCCGACTATTTGTTCCGCGACTTCATCACGATGATCGAGGAAGTCCGGAAGTGAAAGCACTACCACGGAGAACACGGAGGTAGAAACGGAGGTCACGGTCCATCTTCGAAAAGAGGAAGAGCCGTGTCCTCTGTGTTCTTTCTCTGTGACCTCCGTGTTAGAGCTTTTCTGATCCACAACGTTCGTTTATCAATAGAGAACGATGCCCCGAAGAACAGACCTGAAACGTGTGCTGGTGATCGGTTCCGGACCGATCGTCATTGGCCAGGCGTGCGAGTTCGACTACTCCGGTACGCAGGCCTGCAAGGCGCTGCGGGCCGAAGGGCTCGAAGTGGTGCTCGTCAACAGCAACCCGGCGACGATCATGACGGACCCCGAGATGGCGGACCGGACGTATGTCGAGCCGCTGACGCCCGAGTTCCTCGAGGCGATCATCGCGCGTGAACGTCCTGACGCCATCCTGCCAACGGTCGGTGGTCAAACCGCGTTGAACCTCGCGGTCGCCCTGGCTGAACGCGGCACGCTCGAGAAGTACAACGTCAAGCTCATTGGCGCGCAGATCGAAGCGATCAAGATCGCGGAAGACCGGCAGCTGTTCAAGGAGGCCATGCGGTCGATCGGCTTGGACGTGCCGCGTAGCGGTATCGCCAGGAATCCGCAACAGGCCATGGACCTCGCCGCGGAACTCGGCTTTCCGCTCGTCATCCGTCCGTCGTTCACCATGGGCGGCGTCGGCGGCGGCATTGCCTACAACATCGAAGAGTTCAGCGATCTCTCGGAGCGCGGTCTCGAGCTCAGCCCCGTGCACGAGATTCTTGTCGAAGAGTCGGTCATCGGCTGGAAGGAATTCGAACTCGAAGTGATGCGCGACTGCGCCGACAACTTCGTGGTCATCTGCTCCATCGAGAACATCGATCCGATGGGCGTCCACACCGGCGACAGCATCACGGTTGCGCCGATTCTGACGCTCTCGGACAAGGAGTATCAGCGGATGCGCGACGCGGCGCGTCTCATCATCAGCAAGGTTGGTGTCGAGACGGGCGGTTCGAACATCCAGTTTGCGGTGAACCCGGCGAACGGCCGGATGATCGTCATCGAAATGAACCCGCGCGTGTCGCGGTCGTCGGCGCTGGCGTCGAAGGCCACGGGGTTCCCGATCGCCAAGATTGCCGCCAAGCTCGCACTTGGCTATCACCTCGATGAAATTCCGAACGACATCACGCGTGTCACGCCGGCATCCTTCGAGCCGACGATCGATTACGTGGTGGTGAAGATTCCCCGCTGGAACTTCGAGAAGTTCCCGCAGGCCGACCGCACGCTGACGACGCAGATGAAGTCGGTCGGTGAAGCGATGGCCATCGGCCGCACCTTCAAGGAAGCGTTCATGAAGGGCGTCCGTTCGCTCGAACTCGGAAAGAGCGGGTTGCTGTTCGCGGCGACGAACCACGACGACGAAGACGACGCGGCGCTGCGCAAGCGCCTGGCCGTGCCGCACGACCGCCGCATGTGGGACCTGTTCCGTGCGCTTCAGCGCGGATGGTCCGTCGAGCAGCTGCACGACATCACGAAGATCGACCCGTGGTTCCTGCGCCAGTTCGCCGAGATTCGCGACCTGCGGGCGCAGGTTGCTGAACGTGGCCTCGACGGGATCGATACACCGACGATGCGGAAGGTGAAGCGGGCAGGATTCGGCGACGCCGAGCTGGCGTTGGCCACCGGGACGAGCGAAGCGTCAGTGCGAACCAGGCGGGAGTCGCAGGGATTGAGGCCTGTCTATAAAAGGGTCGATACGTGCGCTGCCGAGTTCGAGTCCTTCACGCCGTATCTCTATAGCGCGTACGAGCCGACCTGCGAATCCGACCCGAACGCGCGCGACAAAGTAGTCATTCTCGGGAGCGGCCCGAACCGCATCGGGCAGGGCATCGAGTTCGACTATTGCTGCTGTCACGCGGCTTTCGCGCTGCGCGAGGAGAATCTCGAAACGGTCATGGTGAACTGCAACCCCGAAACGGTGTCGACCGACTATGACACCGCCGACCGGTTGTACTTCCAACCACTTACGTTCGAAGACGTGATGGCGGTCATCGAGAAGGAGCGCTCTGCCGGCGGGGACGTGTCGTGTCTGGTCCAGTTCGGCGGCCAGACGCCGCTCAAGCTCGCGCTTGGGCTGCAGAAGGCCGGCGTGCGCATCCTCGGCACGTCGCCCGACTCGATCGACCTGGCGGAAGATCGGAAGCGCTTCTCGGCGCTGCTCGAGGACATGAAGATTCCACAGCCCGCCAGTGGCACCGCGACATCGCGCGACGAGGCGAGAGAAGTGGCCACGCGCATTGGCTTCCCGGTGGTGGTGCGTCCCTCGTACGTCCTCGGCGGCCGTGCCATGGCCATCGTGTACGACATGGGAACGCTCGATCGCTACATGGCGCAGGCGCACGACGCGTCGCCCGAGCATCCGATCCTCGTGGACAAGTTCCTCGAAGATGCATTCGAGTTCGATGTCGACGCGGTCGCAGACGCCACGGGTGCGGTCGTCATCGGCGGCATCATGGAGCACATCGAAGAGGCCGGCATTCATTCCGGCGACAGTTCGTGCGTGGTGCCACCCTTCATCTGCCCCGAGCGCCATCTGAATACGATCCGCGACTACACGCGCCGGCTCGCTCGCGCGCTGAACGTGATCGGACTCATGAACGTGCAGTACGCCACGAAAGACGATGTGGTGTATGTGCTCGAGGTGAACCCGCGTGCGTCGCGTACGGTGCCGTACCTGTCGAAGGCGGCAGGTATCTCGCTGGCGAAGATCGCGGCAAAGGTAATGGCCGGCCGCACGCTCGCCGAACTCGGGCTCACGGCGGATCTCGAGGTGTCGGGTGTCTTCGTGAAGAGCCCGGTGTTCCCGTTCGTGCGCTTTCCAGGCGTCGATACCATCCTTGGCCCTGAAATGAAGTCGACAGGCGAAGTCATGGGCGGCTCGAGCAGCTTCGGCGTTGCGTTTGCGAAGGCGCAGCTGGCGGTGGGTCAACGACTGCCGGACAGGGGGACCGCGTTTGTCAGCGTGAACAACGACGACAAGGCCAACGTCGTCCCGATTGCGCGCGATCTCGTGGACCTTGGCTTCCGGTTGACAGCGTCTCGAGGCACGGCTGTGTATCTGCGAGCGTACGGACTGGAGGTGGATGTCATCTTCAAGGTGAACGAGGGGCGCCCGAACATCGCCGACGAGATCGTCAACAAGAAGATCGACCTCATCGTCAACACACCGCTTGGTCGCGAGTCGTTCTTCGACGATCGCGCCGTGCGGCGTGCCGCCATGATGCACGAGGTTCCGTGCATCACCACCTTGACGGGTGCTGCGGCCGCGGTCAGTGCAATTCGCGCCATGCGTCAGCAGGGTGTCACGGTTCGTGC